>CAZKQQ010000007.1:64247-76854 GCA_964554945.1 uncultured Solibacteraceae bacterium
TGCTCGCTCAGGATTTCCATGACGCGGCCGTCAGGCCGGACATGGTCATCCGTCGGCAGGATCTCGGCCGTGGACCTCCGGTCCGTCACCTCGAATAGGGCACCCAGCCGGTTGGAGGCAGTCTCGTCCGGACCGAAGACCAGGAAATTGCGGGACTCCGTGTTGAGCTTCATCACATCGCGCAGCATGTTGCCGAGGACGCGCGTAGCTTCCGCGCGCGACGTGCCGGGTTTCTTCACATCCGCCGCGTAGTTCCGAAAATCCGGCATTCGCAGCTCTTTGAGCAGAATGCCCCCGTTGGCGTGCGGGTTGGCGCCCATGCGCCGGTCGCCTTTGGGAGCGAGTTCCGTCAATTCCGGAATCGGTTTGCCGCCGGCATCGAAGAGTTCTTCGGGACGATAGCTCTTCATCCACGATTCCAGCATCTGAATACGCTTCGGATGTTGGGCGAAGCCTTCGATCGGGACTTGATGGGAGCGGAAGGAGCCTTCCACAGGCAGGCCGTCCAGTTCCTTGGGCCCGGTCCATCCTTTGGGCGAGCGGAGCACGATCATCGGCCAATGGCGCCGCCGCGAAAATCCATGTTCCCGAGCATCCTTCTGAATCGCGCGAATCTCGGCCACCACCTTATCCAGAGTGGCCGCCATCGCCTGGTGCATCGGTGCGGGCTCGTGCCCTTCCACGAAATACGGCTGATACCCGTAACCTCCCAACAGATCCGTCAGTTCGTCTTTGGGGATGCGCGCCAGCACCGTTGGCCCCGCGATCTTGTACCCGTTCAGGTGCAGAATGGGGATTACCGCGCCATCGAGCGCAGGATTCAGAAACTTGTTGGAATGCCAACTGGCGGCCAGCGCGCCGGTCTCGGCTTCACCATCGCCAATGACGCAGCAGGCAAACAGGTCGGGATTGTCGAAAACCGCGCCATAGGCGTGCAACAGCGAGTACCCCAGTTCGCCGCCCTCGTGGATGGAACCCGGCGTTTCCGGCGCCGCATGGCTGGGAATACCACCGGGAAACGAAAATTGACGGAACAACCGGTGCATGCCGTCGGCACTCAGTGGGACACTGGGATACAGTTCGCTGTACGTCCCCTCCAGCCAGGTGTTCGCCACCATGCCGGGTCCGCCGTGACCGGGCCCGCAGATATAGATCATGTCGAGGTCGTACTTCCGGATGATGCGGTTGCAATGCACATAGATAAAATTCAGACCCGGAGTCGTTCCCCAATGCCCGAGCAGCCGGGCCTTGATGTGCTCGAGCCGCAGCGGCTCTTTCAGCAGCGGGTTGTTTATCAAGTAAATCTGCCCGACTGAGAGGTAATTGGCCGCTCTCCAGTAGGCATCGATGCGCCGCAACTCGTCGTCCGAGAGCGGATTCGTGGGCACGTTCACATCGGGAGAAATCGTAGTCGCCATGCTTCCTCCGCTGATTGGATTCTAGCTTGTGGCACTCGGCATAGGGAATGTACCCGTTTACACAATCAACAACGAGAAAAATTGGCGGCGCGGCGTCACGTTTTTCGCTTATTATTCACAAAGCATTCTGAATATGTTTTTGGAGTGAAGAGGAGGCAGTATGCCCGAAGACTCCCCGGAAGCCCCTCCCGTGACTCCGGAGACCCCCTCCGATCGGCCGGCGCAAGTCGAGAAACGGCCGCGAACCTGGTTCGTGCCCGCAGTGACCGCTACCGTCTTAATCGTGGGATTCTGTCTCTACTATTTCGTTTACGTGCAGTCTCAACGAGAATATCTGGGAAACCGGAATTTTCGGGAACTAGCGGCGCTGGGAGACCAGCTCCAGACGATGATCACCGTTCACGGAAGCATCCTGGAGTTCTACGCCGATATGGCCAGCCCCGACCGTCACCTGAAGACAGAGCACCGGACAAAAGTCGATTTGAATGACATCCTGGTGATCCGGCCGGAGGACCGCGCCCTACCCAAAACTTCGCAACTGGCGGAGGCGCGAAAAGACTATCTGAAATATCTGGCTCCCTCATTTGAGCTTTCCGAGCCGCCATTAGAGAGCGTCGAGGCCAAAGAGCCACATCTTCAAGCGGTGTATTCCAACGCCCGATGGATTCTGGAATTAGGGGTCCGTCCCGAAAAAGGTGACAAGAGCGCGTTTCGAGGATCATTGGTGCTGGCGGACCTGTTCCAACCGTTGGTATCGTCTTTGCCATTCGACAACATTCTGCTCGCGAAAGAGGATGGCACCATCGTCTATGAGCAGAAGAGGACGGGCCCCCAGTTCACAAAACTGGCGGACCTTCTGGAGAACCAGACGGGGGCGCCCGCCACAAAGCCGGCCGGGTCGTCTGCCGGAACACTGCAGGAACATTCCCAGCCCACGCATCTGACCGAGATCGTGCTCACCGGCACGCACTACAAACTATTTCTGCAGCCCGTAACGGTCAACGTATATTCGGATGACCCCAGCCAGCACGAGCGGGCGCAAATCTGGACTCTTGCCGGACTGCGGTCTTCCGCTTCGTTGGAATGGGAAGCGCTGGCTATCTCTTACACATTCATCATCTGGCTGACCGTCGCGTTCTTTGTCATTTGCATGGCCGGTCCCATCCTGAAACTGCGTTTTATGAATAACCGCGAGCGGCTACGGCTGCGCGAGCTGGCTTTCCTTGGTCTCTTCCTGGTTTTATTGAGCGGCGTGTTCACTCTTTCCGGTCTGGAAGCGGCATATTTTCATTCCAACGACGATGACTCGGATTGGCAGCTGCAACAGCTCGGCGACAGCCTCGCGGGCAATATCCACCGCGAGCTGCAGATGATGCGCGATCAACTCGTGGCCCTGTGTCAAGCCGATCAACTCGCCATCGATCTTCATGCCGCGGAGGACAAGGAAATCGTGCGGCGCAACCTGGAAGCCTCTCCGTCAACCGGCATCACGATGCCGTATCCCAATTTCAACAATGCGTTCTGGACCGACGACGACGGGCATCAGGTTGTGAAATGGAGTCCCGGCGACTACGTGACTCCGATGATCGATGTATCGCAATTGAACATCTATACACACCCGAAAACGGCCTATCTGGACGGGAAGGGCGCGCCATTTTATTTCGATGCCGTGCTGCCGCCCAATCGCCTGGAATACCTCGCCACGCTCTCCATGAAGACCTGCGATTGTAATCCGCATCTTTGCGAGACGGGCTCCAGGAGGCACGCGGATATCCGGGGAGACTTGTCGGGCGGCCTGGCGTTTCTGACGTCCCAACCGTTTTCGCTGATCGATCCGGTGCTGCCATACGGCTATGGTTTCGCACTCATCGACGATACCGGGCTGGTTCTGTTTCACTCCGACAAATTCAAGAGCATGCGCGAAAACTTTGAGGAGGAGAGCGACAACAATCGGGAGCTTTTTGCCGCGGCTTTCGGCCACTCGACTCGGCGCTCGATGCGCGTCAAATATCTGGGCAAGGACTACCGGGCGCGCGTGGTTCCGATTGCGGGCATGTCGCAATCCCGCTGGTCGCTGATTGTCTTTCGCGACCTGACCTCAATCCGTACGCTGAACCTGCAATCGATGACCATGGCGTCGACGCTTCTGCTATTGGTTCTGGCAGGACCTGCCCTATTCATCGGCATCTGGTGCCTGGCTTATCGGCCCCGGTTCGCGCCGGAGTGGATCTGGCCGAATCCAGCGCGCCTAGCCACCTATAGTTATCAGATCGCACTCTATACTCTGCTGATCATTTTTTTTATTTTCGTGGGGTTCCGTGGTTCGCCGGAAGAAATCATCATCGCGAGCGCGGCGGTTTCGTATATTGCGCTGCTGCTGACGTTCTGGTGTTTCCGTTCCTATCCCGCTCCCGGGCAGGAGGCGGCTAAATCCAGCGCGTCGCAACTGGTCCCGGCATCTCTCGCGGCCCTTGCCGGTGTTGTGATGTTAATCCTGGTGGCGCCGCACGGGTCCCACTTGAAGGCTCTCGCTCTATTGCTGGGTGTTGGGGCGATGGCGGCCGTGCCGCTGCTCAACCGGCCGCGCAATCTTCTGGTGCAACGACTCCATCACCGCCACCCGAATACGCGAGTCGCCGAACTCGATTCCGCCCCGCCGAAGCTTGGACCCTTGAGCTACCGCACCTGTTACGCGATGAGCGTGCTCCTTTTATTGCTCCTCATTGGCGTGCTGACGCCGCTGGCGCTGTTCCGCGCCAGCTTGAGCGTGGAGCGGCGTTTGCGGATCAAGCAGGCGCAACTACACCTCGCGGCCGCTCTGGACCAGCGGCAGGCCGCGGTTGTCGCGCAACACGAGGCGGGCGAACGAGCCGATAGCGCGTACGGGGAATTCTTCCGGGATCTGTCAGCGTGGCGGGAAATGGGTCTGGCAGCGCTGTTCACCACCGACGGCAGCCCCGCCCTGCAGCCCCATTCGCCCCTCTCCGGCGACGAACTTTATAGCGGCTGGTTTCGAGGACTGATTTACGGCCTGCATCATGACTACAACCAAACGTCCGCGGAGATGTTGGGCGTGATTGCGGACCGCAGCGATACCCGCCCGGACCAGGTGGGTCCGGACTGGAACTGGCAAAACGACGGAGGCTCCGTCACGCTGAACTGGCATGGCGCTCATCCTCGTTCCATGAATGCGCCGCCGGGCGTCGAGACCGCGGCCCAACCGGAAACCGATCTGATCGTCCGCTCCGAAGTACCCGGATTCTCAGGCAGCGATACCGTGGTCGCGGTCGGAATCGCCGCCGCGGTCATGCTTGTGATGGGCGGTTTGTTCTGGACGCTTGCCCGAAAACTGTTTTTGTTCGAGGTCGACCCGATCAGAATCACGGGCCGGCGGCTGCTCGCCGAGTCGATACGGCAGGGCAAGAACGTTTTGGTTTTGGTGCCGCCTGTTTCGGATTGGAAGCTGGAAGAGCCGAAATTTATACTGGACGTCGAAAAACTGGCAAGCGGCCCCAAGTGGGCGGAACTCCTGAATCTGGATGAGGTCCCTACGAACACAATCCTCGAATTGACGAAGTTCGAGCACACTACCGGCGACCCGGAAGTCGACAATCAGCGCGTTCTCCTGGTTCGCCGGCTGATTCAGCGGGAAAAGACCCAAACGGTCGCCGTGATGAGAGTAACTGCGTCGCCCGAAGACTATCGCCGCAGATTTCCGGAACTCGAGGTGATCGACCTGCGCGAGGAGCCATTTCCGTGGCTGAAAGCTTACGAGGGCCCGGCGCGCGACCTGATCTGGAAGGAGTGCGCGCCCTTGCCGGCCCTCTGGCCGATCGGCGCCCAACTCGCTAAAGATCTTAGAAACGAGACCATTCATTCCGAGGATATGGTTGTTTCGGAGATCCTGGAGCGGGCCGATGCTTATTACCGGCTGATGTGGCACGAATGCTCGAAAGACCAGAAATTCGCGCTGGCCCAACTGGCCGAAGACGGGCTGGTGAACCCTCAAAATGGAAGAGCGCTCCGCCAGTTAGTGCGCCGCGGGCTGATTGTCAAGGACCCGCAGTTCCGGATCATGAACGAGAGTTTCCGGCGCTTCCTGCAGTCCGCCGTCACCAGCGACATGCGGCGAGCCTGGCTGACCGAATCGCGCACCAGCGGCTGGGGTAGAGCGCATGGCGGCGTCTTCACCGCAATGCTGATTGTGGGCGCATTTTTGCTGGTCACACAAAATCAGTTGCTGCAGTCATCGGCGGCTTACATCACGACCGCGCTCGCGGCGCTCAGCACTTTCGCCAAGCTGTTCGGCATGGTCAGCGGGGGTGGCGGCCAGAAGCCGAGTTAAGGCACGCAGCCGCCACTATGTCCTCGCGGACCGTCGTTCAGACTCTCCGGATTTCGGCCGCAGCGACAGGCTGTATACCCGCTGTCATTGGTAGGGCTGCTCCCCGGCGGGTTCGGAACTCGTGGCTGCCGACACCGACCTCAATTTCGCGAAAGATCGATCCAGTTGTCGAGCCCGTGATCCAGAGGTTCAAGGGGGTGCCGTCCGGCAGAGACGCAGGCCACGGGAGCACGAGTTGGATAGTTCGATTCGCGGGGAGGGGCCGGTCACTTTCAAACCGCACGAGTTCGCCATTCAGCTCAATTGTCCGGCCTTGACCTGCGATTTGATCTTCCATTTTGTAGCGTATAGGGACCTGAAGGGGATAAAAGATGGCCGCTGTCCGTCTTTTAAGATTTGGTAGATTCATTAGCGGAATTGCCTTTCATAAGGGAATTTCCTGAGGAACTGAGTAATGACTATAACGCATAAACGGCCTATACGTACTTCATTCGACAAAAAAATGCAAAATTTCGTAAAACTACGTAAGCTTCCTAACATCGCAGGCACTGGCGCCGGTTACAAATTGGGCCGTATTGCTTTAAATGCGGGTTCGTGCTAAGGGAGGCGGTCCCTGCGCCATCCTGCCTGTTCCTCCGAAGGAGAGGAGAACTAAGCAGGCTTCGGGGCGATCAAGGCTATTTTGACAGGCTTGGATCCGGCTTGCGCCTTCATCACTTTGCAGATCAATTGAAGAGTTTCCGAGGGCGCGATTACGCGCGTCAAATTCCGTTCCGTGTCAATTCCGGTCAGCACCGCCACGTTCCACGATGGAACGTAGATCTCCAGGACGCGGATGGTCTCCAGACCGTTGTGCAGGAGCACGACCAGTTCTTCATCCTCTTTGAGCGCTTTTTGCATGGCCTGGATCTGCCCCAAGATCACGGCGCAGACGTTTTCGCCGGCCGTGCCGGCGGGGCGCGCAGTCTTCAGCGATTCGGAAACCTGGGCGGCGTCCGGAGGCCGCAACGAATCGAGCAGTGCCTGCTGCGCGATTTGTTTGGTGAGGGACGCGAGAGCCATCGGTTCGATCCTAGCACAACGGCAAAACCGCCACGGTCTGGCGGTTTTCGCTTGTAAGCGGTTGATTCCCGGTTCCAGAACCGCCACGCTCTGGCGGTTTTGATTCGTCAGGCGACTCCGCCGCGCAGCAGTGAGGCGGCGGTCGGGGCGGCAACACCGGAGACGCGCGCATTCTGCTCTGCGTCCGGCACTTTGTCTCCTTCCCCGGGCGCGAGGAACAGGTTGGCGTCGATGCCGTGCTGGCGCGTGTACAGATCGTAATAGCGGCCGCCCAGCGCGTAAAGCGAATCGTGCGTGCCGCGCTCCACAATGCGGCCGTCTTCCACCACCAGGATCTGTTCCGCGCGACGGATGGTCGACAGGCGATGCGCAATTACAAACGTGGTCCGGCCCTCCATCAAATACGCGAGACCCGCCTGAATGGCGGCTTCGGATTCGGAATCGAGGCTCGAAGTAGCCTCATCCAGAATCAGAATGCGCGGGTTGGCCAGGATGGCGCGGGCGATCGACACACGCTGCCGCTGGCCTCCGGAAAGTTTCACGCCGCGCTCGCCCACAATGGTTTCGTACTTTTTTTCAAACTTCTCGGCGAATTCGTCCACGCGCGCGATGCGGCAGGCTTCCAGCACCTCTGCTTCGCTGGCATTGGGCCGCGAGAACGCGATATTCTCCCGAATGGTGCCGTCGAATAGAAACGTGTCCTGTAGAACTACGCCCAGTTGCGTGCGGTAGGAATCCAGACGCACGGTGCCGAGATCGGTGCCGTCTACCTGAATAATACCTTCGGTAGGCTCATGGAACGCCGCAATCAAGCTGATGATGGTGGATTTGCCGGAACCCGACGGGCCTACCAGCGCCGTGGCCGTCCCTGGCAGCGATTCGAAACTGACGTCGTGCAGCACCGGTTTGCCGGGATCGTATTCGAACGTTACATGATCGAACGAAACCACGCCCTGGATCGATCCGATGGTCCGCTCGCGGCGCGCGTCTTCGTCTTCCGGCTTCTCATGCAGGACTTCCTGGGTGCGGTCGAGGCCCGCCAGCGCTTCCGTAATCTGCGTCCCGATACCCACGATCTGAAATACCGGAGCCACCAGGAATGCCAGAAACGCGGTGAACATCATGAAGCCGCCCAGGGTCAGGGTCCCCGCGAAAATCTGGCGCGCGCCCAAAAACATGACCACGGCGCCCACGATGCCCATCAGCACCGTGGCCGAAAGGCTCATCAGCGACATAGCCGTCAGAGACCGCATGACGTTTTCGAGCAGGCGCTGGACGCCGCCCGAGAAGACTTCCGCCTCCTGAGCCTCCGCGTGATAGCCCTTCACCACGCGCACTCCCGCCAGCGATTCGGTAAGCCGCCCGGTAACATCCGCTGTGATCTTGCCGCGTTCGCGGAAGATCGGCCGGATGCGCGTGAACGCTTTTTTCAACACCAGCGCGAACACCGTGATAAACAACAAACAGGTCCCCGTCAAAAGAGCGCTGACACGCAGCAGAACGACGAGGGCGATCAAGGCCGTAAGCAACCCGCCGATAAATTCCACCAAACCGGTGCCGATCAGGTTGCGCACGCCTTCGACGTCCGTCATGATGCGCGAGACCAGTACGCCGGCCTTATTGGCATCGTAGTAAGCCACGGGCAGGCGTCCCACGTGCTCCTGCACTTTTCGGCGCAACTGCGCAATCAGACGCTGACCCTCGATCGACAGCACTTGGGTCAGCGTAAAAGAGCTGATGCCCTGGATCAGGGTGGCGATCACCACGGCCAGCACCAGCGGAAGCAGGAGTTGAACCTGGTGCTTGCCTACAATGTTGTCCACCAGGATCTTGGTGGAAGCCGGCAACACCAGCCCGGTGACGCTCTTGATGACCGTAAGGAGGAGCCCGAAAGCCAGCAGTTTGCGCCGCGGGCGCACCAGTTCCTTGAGCAGCGGTAAAACGCTGCGGAGGTGCTCGCTCGGTTTCTTCTTGGGTTTGGAAGGTGCCACGAGTTTACCTGTTCTTCCAGAGTAGCCGGGCCGCGGTTCCCGCGCCACTAGCCGGACAGGCAGGTAAGCAGCCGTTCCGGCATTTCGGCCGCGCTTTTCACGGCCAGCACGGGAAATCCCGCCGCGCGGCCGCTGGCGATCCCCGCGGGCGAATCTTCCACTACCAGAGGGGCTGCGGCGCCTAGCAGACGGGCAGCCAGCAGATAAGGATCAGGCGAAGGCTTGTGGCGCTCGACGTCCTCGCCGCCAACCAGGGCGCCGAAATACCGGCGCAGGTTTCGCACTTCGAGCGGCGGCTCAATCTCCGATCGCGAACTGGAACTCACCACGGCCAGCTTGTATTGGCCGTGCAGATCATCCAGCAATTGCGGAAGGCCCGCCGGGAATACGGGATTCTGAATTCGCTGGCGGAACAATTCCTTTTTCGCCGGATACTGGGCCCACAGCGTATTCCAATCCAGCGGCGGCCGGGCTTCGGACGCGATCAGCTGAAGCATGATCCGGTCGTCAAGCCCGATATAGCGCCGGCTGTACTCCTCCCAACCCAGATTCACACCGAAGGGCGCGAGCACTTCGGCCCAACAGTCGCAATGCAGCGGCTCGCTGTCGAGCAGCACGCCGTCGAAATCGAAAAGGATGGCGTCATACCGGGGCATCAGAAAGGAGTTTCAGGGTAACATGCGGCTTCGATATGATATCGTACAGGTTCAGAATCGCATGCCAACCGAAGCCGAAATGCAAGCCGAACTCGAGCGCCTTCGCGCCGAGAATGAATCACTGAAAAAGCCGCGCGGCCAGATGTCGCTGAAAGTCAGCGAAAAGGGAGCGCTGTCGGTCTACGGGATGGGCCGTTTTCCGGTCACACTTTACCGGGAGCAGTGGGAAAAGCTGCTAGGGATGAAGGACGTCATTTTGCACTTCATCGAAGAGAACGACCACCTGCTCAAGAAGAAAGAATAGTAGCGCCGCGGGCATGGAAGAGCCGTTTGAAGCGAAAGGGGTTCGAGGCATTCTGCACCGTCCCGATCGCGCCAACGGCGATGCGTTCGCGCTGACTCATGGCGCGGGCTCCAACTGCAAAGCGCCGCTGCTGGCCCGGCTTGCGCATGCCTTCGAGGAAGCCGGGTATGTGGTTCTCCGCTACGACCTGCCGTTCCGGCAGCAGCGCGCGAAAGGGCCGCCGTTTCCCGCAACCGCAGAGCGGGATCGCGACGGGATTGCCAACGCCGCGGAAGCCGTGCGCGGCATCACCCACGGGCGCGTTTTCCTGGCAGGACATTCCTACGGAGGCCGGCAGTCCGCGATGCTGGCGGCGGCGCGTCCCGAAACCGCTGCGGCCCTGCTGCTGCTCTCGTATCCTCTGCACCCGCCCAAAAAGCCGCATCAGCCGCGTACCTCATTTTTCCCGGAACTCCGGATGCCGGCGCTGTTCGTGCACGGAACCCACGACCCGTTCGGTTCGCTCGAAGAACTGCGCGCCGCCATGAGCCTGATTCCCGCGCGGACCGATCTGCTGGCGGTAGAAGGAGCCGGCCACGATCTTGCCCGGGCAGCGGACCTGGCAGTCGACGTGATCGCACGGCTGGAAGCGCTGGTATCGTGATTCGGAAATATTTCGACCCCGTTAGCGGCCGGCTTTTCCGTAATCGATCTGCGAACGATGGAACTCGACGCACGCCTCGAATCCGTTGCGAAGGAATGGAACTCCGTCGATCTGCGCGGGCAGGCTGGATGCCGACAGATGCGTCCTGGTCCGGGCAACCATCGCGCACGTACGGTCGGCCAGGGCTGCGGTGTCATGCCAGATCGAAAGATTGTGGACTAACGCCGCCACTTGAAAAATGATCAGCACCACGCCGGCAACAGCGCGGCCGGGCCTTTCCAAGCCTTGCATCGCAGCGGCCAGGAACATTGCCAGTCCGGCCCAAGCGAGGTAAAAGCGCGACGCGCCCAATAAACTGGCGTCCACCAGCAGCAAATGTGCCACCGGTAGAAGCGCGACCCCTGTAAAAGCAAGAGTAAGAAGCAGTTTCGCGCGGGAAGCATGCGCGCGCAGGGCGACGGCGGACAGGACCACTACGTACGCGACCAGCGATACCATCAGCCAGGGGTCCGGCTTGCGGCTCCAGTTCACCGGAAAATCGAACACCGACCAGATTCGCAATCCGAAGCCTTTCAGGAGGCCGAGGTAGTTCGGGCGCAAAATGGTGGGCGCGCCGGTGACAGCGTCTCGATATCCTCCGATACCGCCGACCAGCCAGCAACGGTACGAGAATACCGCTCCGGCAAGAATGAAATAACCTGCCAGGACGCGCCAATGTACGCGAGCGTTCCGGCCGCTCACCACGGTCGCCAGCAAAGGAAAGGAAAACGCAACCTCCTTGGTGAGAAAGCCTAAGCATGTGCAGGCCAGACTGGTCACCAACATGAAACGATTGCGCTCTTGTACATAGCGCAGAAACAAGACAACCCCGGCGAGCACGAAAAACACGGAGAGCACGTCGAAGCGGGCGGCGAGGAAAGTTGCCGTGAGCAGGACGGTGCCATGAAGCGCGAACAGCGCCGCGGCCCAGACAGCGATGATGCGGTCTTGCAGAAGGCGGCGCGCCAGCATCCAAACTAATACGATATTGGCCAGATGCAGAACCAGGCTAAACAGGTGCCATCGAAGCGGATCATGGTCCGCCCATATTGAATCCAAGCCGAAGGAAAGATACCCGATAGGCCTATAGAACCCGTCCCCGCCAGGTTGGCTGAAATAGTACTTTGCCATTCGCACATTCAAACCCTGTCCGTATCGGGCCAGCGTGTAGTCGTCAAATACGAGAGGGAACCGGAGCGCGGTCCCGAGCACGGCGACCGTCAGCAGGAGAATCGCAGCCAGCCAGGCGACGCAGTGGCGGGGATTTTTGAGGGACGATTCCTCAAAGAGGCTGCCATTGAGCACCAAAAGAATCGCCAGGGACAGGCCAAAGACACCTTGCGCGTTGACCGGTGAATTCACCGGCACCGACATCAACCGAAACGGCCCGGCAATGGCACGCCAAGCCAGCACCGCGCCGGAAAGGGCCAGCGCGACGATGAGGAAGTGACGGAGCCCTCGTTCCAGCAATCATTCATTCTACGCGCTGGAGTGCCGGCGGGTTGCGTGCGCCAATCCTCCGGGTTTCAAAGGAAACCGGCAGCGCATGCTATTCTGATTAATAATTTCCCAGAGGGTTCAACCAATGCGCGCATACCGCTATCAGACTCCTCACGGGATCGAAGTCACGCGCTGCATTTCCAAGGCGAATTTTCGAAAGGGCCTGAGGTCTCTTCTGCGCGATCTGGATCGACACCGTGGAATCTATCTGTCTTCGGGATACGAGTATCCCGGCAGGTATTCGCGCTGGGATATTGCGTCGACCCGTCCGCCGCTCGAGATCGTCGCATACGATCGCGAGGTGGAGTTCCGGGCTCTGAACGCGCGCGGCGAAAAGATTGTGCAAATGCTGCAGCCCGTGCTGGCAGAACACCCGCATTGGGAGGAATTCTCGGGCGAGCCCGGCAAGTTGCGCGGGCGGCTGAAGCCGCTGCCGGCCCTGTTTCCCGAAGAGCAGCGCAGCAAGCAGCCGTCGGCCTTTTCGGTGCTGCGCACGCTCATCGAGGAATTTCGCGGCGAGGAGGATTCCCGCCTGGGCCTGGTGGGCGCCTTCGGCTACGATTTGCTTTTTCAGTTCGAGCCGATCGAAAAGAAGCTGCCGCGCGAGGGGCACAAGGACCTGCACCTGTTCCTGTGCGACGACATCTGG
>CAZKQQ010000007.1:76864-77301 GCA_964554945.1 uncultured Solibacteraceae bacterium
CTACATGGACCGCAAGAAGGAGCAGATCGAGCGGTTCCAGTACGATTTCGCGCGCGACGGTGTATCGACCGAAGGCTTGCCGCGCGATGGCGCCGCCGTCCAGCGTCCAACCAAGCGGAAGCCGGGCCCGATTACTTCCGATCACGCGCCGGAAGAGTACATGGCCAATGTGGAGAAGGTGCGCGAGGGCATGCGCCGCGGCGACTATTACGAGGTCGTGTTGCGCCAGACTTTTCAGACGCCGTACTCGGGCAAAGCGTCGGAGTTGTTCGAGCGGGTGCAGCGCGCCAGCCCCAGCCCCTACGAGTTCCTGCTGCAGTTTGGAGACGAGCAACTGGTCGGCGCTTCCCCGGAAATGTTTGTGCGGGTGGAAGGGCAGCGAGTGGAGACTTGCCCGATTTCCGGGACCGCGCAGCGCACCGGCGATCCGATGCGCG
>CAZKQQ010000008.1:0-75840 GCA_964554945.1 uncultured Solibacteraceae bacterium
CGGCGCCCAAGCACGTGCAGCAGTTCCTGAAAGAAGGGCATCTGCGTTGGGACTCGCTCGGCGAGTATTGCGCGCTGGTGCCCTCGCTGGAACTCGTCGCGGCGAAAACCGGCAACCGCCGCGCGGCAATCCTTGCGAAAACGCTGGACCAGGCGATCGGCCAGTATCTGGAAGATTCCCGCTACCCCTCGCGCAAGGTGAACGAGATCGACAACCGCGGCTCGACGTTCTATCTCGCGCTGGCGTGGGCCCAGGCGCTCGCCGCCCAGAACGAGGACGCGGAGTTGAAGCAGCGATTTGCGAAGGTAGCCGCCGCGCTGTCGGAAAACGAGCGCCAGATTGCCGCCGAGTTGCTGGGGGCCCAAGGTAAGCCGGTGGACATTGGCGGCTACTACATCCCCGACGACGCGAAGTGCGCCGCCGCGATGCGCCCCAGCGCCACGCTGAACGCCATCATCGATCGAATGTAGTGCATTGTCCAAATAGCCCCTGCAGTGTTTGAGCCAGGTGGGGCAGGCATTCAGCCTGCGGACCGGATTTCATCCGGTCCCCAGGCCGTAGGCCGGCTCCGTTGCCGCTTGACGTAGCTGTTATTTCGGATTCCGCTTCGGCCCAATCAACAACGAACTTATATCAGAATAGAGAGATGCCGCATTTCGATCGAATCACCGGGAATCCGTCACAAAGCAGCGGCCAGCCGTGCATCCGCGGAATGAGACGGATCGCCCTGCCCGTGATCGGCGCGATACTGGCCGCATCCGCTTGTAGCACCAACTCAAGCTCGAAGACGGCGGTGGAGAAAGAGGCCGGCGGGACTTCTGCCGCAGAAAAGAAAACCGTGGCTGCCCCAGCCGGTGCGGACCCGCGCATTAACCTCGACTGCATTTACAGCCATCTCCAGAAACCGCCGGAGTCCTTTCACTACGTTTACAAAAAGGACACATCCAGCGGTTCTCCGGTGGACCAGGAAGCCGATATCACGCCCCAGACGATCGACGGCTCTCGCGAGGAACCCGATGGTTCTTCTCAGGCTCTCCACGCCGTGAGCTCCGATCCGCAGAGCTGGCAGGCCGCGTTGGCGGGCCTGACCGGGATTTCCGGCATGTCCAGCGCGATCGCGCTGATTCACAACAATTCCGCCATACAGCGGGAAACCGATGGCGGCCCACTCAACGGATATCAGACGATTCACTATTCGATCGATACGGCCCGATGGGACGCAACCACGCGCCAGATACTCGGCGGCACCCAGGGTCCTGGCGGGTTCGAAAAAGGCGATGCCTGGGTGACGGCGGAAGGCTGCCCGGTAAAGCTAGTTTTGGATGCCGAGATGCACAACAATGACGGCACCCTCCTCGACAAGGTTCATTACGAAGAGGCCATGATCAAGAAATAACGAGGAAAAGGGGACAGACGAATTTTTCGAAGCCTGGTAAGGCCGCGCATGTGCCGATTGGCGCGCGAAACCGCCTGCCCTACAGTGAGGATTCAAGCACATGCAGAATCGGTGGGGCCTGCTTTAGCCTGCCCAAGAGGTTCTTCAGCAGCCTCTTTAGACGGTGCAGGCTCGGACTTCATAATGCACCGCAACCGGATCGATTCTGCACAAGAGTGCTTTCGCTTCTGGTTCGAAAACCGGAGTACGGTAGTCCGGACCTGCAAACCGCTTCACTGCCTCCAGCGAATCAAACAAGTTGACCACCACGAATTCGACTTCTCGCGGTCCATCATTTCGAAGAATGTAGCCGCCCCGGTAGCCTTCGATCCCCTGGAGACTGGGAAACACGGTAAGCTTCAAAAGATTCTCGTAAGCGTCGGCGTTCTGAACTTTGGTCCAACCCCGCCAATGACGTGCGATCAAGAGACTCACCCGGCCTTGCAGTCCTCTCCAGTTTACCGACTCTGCTCGAATCCCGCGCCGCTCGGAAGTTTGCGAACGGATGTCGACTCCGGTTGAGTGGCGCACTCGGCCGACGAACCGGCCGAAGCTCGGTGAGTCAAGATTTGACCGAACACCGTTACTCGTTCGCCCGGTGTCACAGGCTAGCTGGTGTTGGCGGCATGTTACTCGGGCCGCAAAGCTACCGCAGGATCGATGCGTACTGCCCGTTGAGCGGGTATATAGCTGGCAAGTATCGCCGCGATTACCAAGATCACCGTCGTGGTGACGAGCGTTGCGGGGTCATACGCTGTTATGCCGTACAGCTGGCTCTCGATCCACCAGCCGCTGGCCGCCGCCGCTGCTAGCCCGATGAGCCCTCCGATAGCTGTAAGCCGCATTCCTTGTCCCACAATCATCCCCAGCACTTGGCTTCCCGCGGCGCCCAGCGCCATTCGTATCCCTATTTCGCGGGTCCGCTGCGCAACTTGATAGCTCATCACACCATAGAGCCCGAGCGCCGCAAGGAACAACCCGACCACCGCAAAGACGGCAATCAGTTGCATGCCGAAGCGTCGTGGGGCGAGTGATCGGCTAACCGCGTCTTCCAAACTCAGGAAGCGATCGACCGCGAGGCGCGGGTCAGCGTGTTGGACCGCCAGCCGGATCGCCGACGTCATCCTGTTCGGATCGCCTGTGGTTTTCACCACGATTTGGCCCTGGGCAATACCGCGCTCATAAGCGGAGTAGTAGAGCACGCCCTTCTTTTGCTCGTTGTTCAGACCGAAGTGCAAGACGTGGCCCACCACGCCGACGATCCGGTAGTGGAAAATCCGCACGACTTGTCTGCCAATGGGATCTTCTCCCGGCCAGTATTCATTTGCGAGTTCTTCATCGATCACCAGGGCATGTTCGCCAGTGGGTGAAGCCTGATCCTCTTCTGTCAGGAAGCGTCCGCGCTTGAGGGGTATTCCCATGGTGGCAAAGAACTCCGGAGTGACACCGCGCTCATTGGCATGGGGAGAAACCTCGCCCGGTTTGAGGACGCGGCCCACGATCTCAAAGTTCCCAGCATTATTGCCGCCCACGAACGGAGCGGCCGATGTCAACGCAGCGTAGGTGATACCCGGAGTAGCGCGCAAGCGGTCGAGCAAGCTGCGATAGAAGACTTTGCGCTCCGTGCCGCCGCGTGGATACGACTGAATGGGAAGCGAAAACGTAGCGGTCATTACGTGACTTGGATCAAAACCCGGATTTACTTCCTGAAGCCGCGTGAAGCTGCGGAGAAAGAGTCCGCTGGTGATCAACAGAACGAGCGCCAAGGCAGTCTCCGCCACGACCAAGAGTGATCGGGTGCGCTGCCGTCCACTGCCGGCGGTCGTCGCACGGCCTTCGCCGCTCAGCGCGCCCTTCGTCCCAAGCCGGAAAACCTGCCATGCCGGAATCACCCCGAACAAGAATGCAGATAACACCGCTACACCAGCGCAGAACAAAAAGATTCTCAGATCAAGACGGGGTTCGAGACCGGTGATGACGTTTTCGGGCGTGACGGAGAGCAGGAGCTGCATCCCGCCCAAAGCTACAGCTATACCGGCACATCCTCCCAACGCGGCCAGCAGCAAACTCTCTGCGAGCACCCCGCGCAGTAGTTGCCGTGCATTGGCCCCCAGGGCTGCGCGGACAGCGAATTCACGCGCACGCGAAGAGGCACGGGCCACTAGGAGTCCCGCGATATTTGTACACGCGATCAGCAGTATCAGGCCCACCGCTGCGAGCAGCGCGAGAAGTGATGCCTTGTTGTCGCCCGCTGCTGCATCGATGAACGGAATCGCAATGATACTCCAATTTGACTCATTCGCGATTTTCGCGGTCTCCGGATTCTCACGAACCCGGTTAGTGAGCACCTTCATGTACTCTGTCGCTTGTAGGACGGTGATATCGTCCCGGATCCTCGCGTAAACTTCGGAGCTTTCGTTGAATCGCTGCTGTTCGGTAAGATCGGCCGGCGCCAGCCCCCTGGGCGACCACAGATCCACCTCCGGCACCCGGAAGCCTGGTGCCATGACACCGATCACCTCAACCCTGGTTTGATTGAGCTCAATCGAGCGCCCAAGTATGCCAGGATCACCGCCGAACCATTGCTTCCACGCCGCGAACGAAAGCACCACTACACGATTCGTGTTTGGTTGGTCTTCTTCAACCGAGAATACGCGACCCATGTACGGTTTGGCGCCGAACACGTCGAACCACTCCGAGGACACAGCGGCGCCTCGTAGCCTCTGTGGCGTCAATCCCCCCGTATAATTCACGTCGGCACCGCTGACAAGCGCCACACGTTCGAAGATGTGACGGCTATTGCGCATATCGGCGAAGGTCATGAAAGATCCGCCTAAGAATTCAACATTTACTTTGCGATATGCGGTCTTTACCGTGATCACTCGTTCTGGGTTCTTGATCCCTGAAGGGCGGAGCAGAACTTGGTCTACCAGACTGAAAACCGTGGTATTCACGCCGATTCCCACTGCTAGCGTGAGGATCACCACGAGGGTGAATCCGGGGTCCTTGCGCAAGCTGCGCAGCGCGTATCGGAAATCGGCAGACAGGGCGTCGAGCAAAGGTAGTCCGCGTTGATCGCGAATGCCGTCTTTAGCGGATTCCACTCCACCGAACTTCAATCTCGCCGCCCGGCGAGCTTCCGTTTCACTCATACCCAGGCGCAGATTGTCCTCGATCTGCATCTCAAGATGAGAGGAGATTTCTTCGGCCAGTTCACTCTCCGCGCTGCGACTCGACAGCGACCCCAGCAACCGTCTCCAGCCACGCCGTAGCTGTTTCATGCGCCCTCCTTGGCAATGCGTGAGAAACGGGCGAGAATGTCATTGGCCTGCTGCCAGTCGCGTTCTTCTGCGGCGAGGTCCTTTTTGCCGGAGCGCGTGATGCTGTAGAACTTCGCTTTGCGATTGTTTTCGGAGAAGCCCCATTCGGAGGCAATGGAGCCCTCTTGCTCGAGTTTGAGAAGCACGGGATAAAGCGTGCCATGATTGATCGACAGCAGGTCGCCGCTGGTCTGCTCGATTCGCCGCGCGATGCCATAACCGTGTAGTGGACCAAGCGCCTCAAGCGTCTTCAGAACCATCAGGGAGAGTGTGCCTTGCCAAACGTCGGCTTTGCGAGTCATGTGGGTTCCCCACAGAGAGCTTATCATGCGTGCTGTGGGGAAACAATAGGACGCTGTATGTCGTCGGAATCGATTCGCGGGTCTCTCCCGACGCCAGTAAGCCGAGCAGCCGGGATACCGGAAAGCGCAGGTCACGGAGGCACGGCTTCCCAGTCGCAACAGTTGGATTCACGGTGTTCGTTCGAACTGCGTCATAACGGCCCTGAAATCATCGTAACGGAGTCTTGCGGGCCGGAGACTTTTTTCAGTCACAAGCCCAATTAACTTTTCCCTTCCCAATGAAACCCCGCCACTTACCCCCAATCCCGCCCTCTTCCGCACCCCGTCCCGCCGGCACCCCGGAGAGACAATGAGGACGTGAGAAGCTCCCTGCGATCCCAAACAACCCGGCCGGACGGCCCCGCTCTCATGAGGACCGCACCAGTTCGTTTTGTACAAATCGTAGACTTCTCTCTAACGTCTTTAATCCCAACAAACCGTACCCCGAATTCCGAAACGTACGGCTCGAAAACGCGCCATGGACACGCAAAAACACATCGATCTCGGTTCCTGGGTCGGCCTCCAGCAGGCCTTCGCCATCCTCGCCGGCAATTGCTCCGCCGCCCGCGCTCAATGCCTCAAACAGGTTCGCGATTCCAAGATGCTCGATGACCTCGGCTTCACCTGGGAGGAATTCTGCAAAGACTACGCCGGCATCAGCCGTCCCCACGCCGATAGCCTCATCCGCCAGCACGCCGAGTTCGGCGACGCCTACTTCCGCCTCTCCGAAATCGCCCGCGTCTCGCCCCGCACCTACCGCCAGATTGCCGCCCACGTCGACGGCGAAACCATCGAGATCGATGGCGAGAAACTCGCCCTCACCCCCGCCAATGCCGGCCGGATTCGCGCCGCCATTCAATCCTTGCGCGGCCGGACGCGGTCTGCGGCGCCCGCCGTCCGGCCTCCGGCCGATTTGATCGAGCTGCAACTCCGCGCCGACGCCCTCGCCGCCGACATCGCCAAATCCATTCGCGCGCTCAACCCGCTGGAAAGCCGCAATCCCCATCGCGGTCTCATCACCTACGTCACCAACAAAATGCGCACCCTCGCCCGGCAGTTCGACGCCGAACCCAATCCCGCGCCCCAATGATCTCGCGATTTTCCGTCTGTTTCGCCCGGGTTTCGCGATCGCGCCCGCGCGTCGTTTTCCGATTCTCCAACGCTTACGGACACTTCGGCGCGACGCGGCTCACCGTCGTCACGTTGATGCCGTCCGCGCCGCCGGCGCCGATCAGCAGACCGCTCACCGCGACGCGCGAACCGGCCAGCGCATCCAGCTTGGTCACCACGAACTTCAGCGCCATCGTGCGGCTGCCGAGGGGCCGCGTCGCGTCGTCCCCGCCGGGAGTCACGCGTTCCGCGCGTTCGGGCGCGGTCGCGTTCGTCACCACCCAGTCCGCTCCGCTCCGCCCCAGACAGCCGACCACGCGGGCGAGTGCGTCGGCTGGGAGCTCCGCGCTTCCGTCCTTCGGGATAATCTGCACGCCGCTAATGGTGTTCCGCGCCAGCTCGGTGGTCCCCGCCGGAAAACCGTTGGTTTTCAGGATGAGCGCCACCAGATCCGCATACGTGGACTCGGCGAGCGAACCGGGCGTCCCGTTCGGCATGTTGGCGCTGACGAACTCGAGCAGGTCGCCCACCGTCTTCTGCGCGAAACTCTTCCAGAATGCATCGCCCGCCAGCGGCGCCTTCCCTTGTGCCGCGAGCGCATGACAGCCTGCGCAGTTTGGCCCGTAGGCCATTTGGCCGCGGGCGGCTTGCGCCTCCGTATACACGCCGTCCCAGACCGTCCGGCGCGGCGTGCTGGTCTGAGCGGTCCCGAGCCCGGCCGTGGCCAGTGCGAGGATCAAGAGGCCGGCCCGCGACAAGACCGGCGCCGAACCATACAGTCCGCCGCCTCCGCACCGCTGCCTGGGCCTGACCGGGATGTTCCGCATTTCGTGATCGTGCCAGCTAACCCGAGCTATGTCAAGCCGCAAAGCGGGTGATTCACGGGTGCGATAGCACGGCGAATGGCCCCTGCTATCAGGCCGCAGTGACCGCCGCCAGAACGTCCAGGCGGCCGTAGCCGTACCACTGGCTGAAGCCATTCACCCACTGTCCATCGGCGTCCTTGTTTCCTGCATCAATTTGGTACGCGGTCTGCCTGAGCTTATCCCGGAGCTGAGCCCAAGTCAGACTTGGGTTCTTGGAGAGCATCAGCGCCGCGGCGGCCGCCACAATGGGGGCCGCCGCCGAGGTGAACTGGAACGCTTGCGTGTCCCCGTTGAGGTCCAGCGACCAGGTATTTTGTCCCAGCGCGCAAACGTCGATTTCGGGGCCCCAGTTGGAGGGACCCGCCTCCCGCCAGAAGTGCTCGCCTGTTTCATCCTTCACGGCGTTCGACACTGCGATGGTTTTCGGATGGGCGGCCCAAACCCGGAAGCCCGTGATCGCAAAGCCTCTGTTTCCTGCGGAATAAACCACCAGGGCTCCCAGGCCTCCGCGCCCCTGACCGGCCAATTGATTGAGAGTTGCGTCCATCACGGACGATAGCGCCAAACCGTCCACACCGTGAGAGCAGTTGATGATGTCGGCAGGAGGCGACGGTTGTGCCGGCCAACCCGGCAGGGGATTCGTGGATAGCCCAGCCGCCCAAAGCAACACCTCCGGGTACAGCGCCGATTGCAGATCCGGCATTCGTATCGCAATCTGATGCGTGTTCGGGGCGATTCCTGAAATGCCCTTCCGGTTGTTAGTCACGGCGGCAATGATTCCATAAACGCCCATGCCGTGGTTACTGCTGGGTTGGTAGCCCGGAGAGGTACAGGGTTGGTTGGTGACGAAGTCGTAGCTCGAGGCAATTTGGGCAGTCCCGTCGCCAAGATTTCCGCCAATGTCGGGATGGGTCGGGTCAATGCCTTGATCTACGCTGGCGACATAGACCGCGGGACTTCCCAGAGTCAGGTCTGGATGGAGATCGTTCAAATACACCCAGGTTTCCGGCACCTGGTGGACGGCCAGAGACTCTTGCTTTTTGAATTGAGGGTCGTGGGCAACGGGCGGAAAGGCGTCATTGGAAATCTCGGCTAGTAAATCCGGCTCGGCCCAGAGCACCACACCGTCGTCAATCCACTTCTCCACGATCCCGAGGTGATCGCGAAATGTGCCTTCCAGGAAGTCGATGATCCATGTCCGCGGGGCGGCGCTCGATCCTCTCACTACTGCCGCCTGAGCGGCTTTGATGGCCTCCAGCCCCCGTGATTCTTGATCCGGAGGAAACTGGATCACGAAACGGCGATCGAGGACTTTCAGCTGGCCCGGCACGAGGTCCACCGGCATCCCGACCCGCGCATCGTACGCGGACAGGAACTCCCTGATTTTGTCGAACACGGAATCCGAAGTTGGTCCCGGAGAATATCGGAGCAGCCACATTGCTCCGCGAGCCGCAAGGAACGAGGAGGGCTGCCGGGCGTTCTCGAACGTGCTCAGTCCCGGAACCGCCGCAATCAGTCTTGCGAGCAGAACAGGGATCTCCGCGTCCACAGGCCGCCGGGTTTCAAAGCACACCACAATCACATCCTCGTGCGGCTCAAATGGGATTCGATTCCCCCCGTACGGATAAAAGGGCCAATCTGCCTTACCCAGGTACTCCGACAGATTCTTCCCCTCTTGCGGAATGTTTACGACCCGAACTGGCGCTATCAGTCCGAGGACCGGAATCGCGGCGGTCAATTCCCAGTCTCCTGGCTCGACGGCGCCCCGGTACACATTCCCCTCGCCGGTTCGATATAGGGGAGTGCAGCTGTCCCCTCGCCTCAACTGGATATCCGCAATTTCAATTGTTGGCCGCCATTCGGGGATGTTTACCGAAACAGCAACCTTAGCCAGGTACTGCCCAGGCGACGAATCATGTGAACTGGACTGCATACTCGCCTTTCCTCCAATCGGATGCGCCTCCCCCCGGGCACGGATCACGCGTCAATGACAATACCGGCCTCGTGCGTATCTCCCTCATCAAACGTACACGCACCGGCAATAGGAATTTTCTTTACTGAGATGCTCATATTCCCCGTCTTGGGCGTCGACCAGGCCTTTTTATCGAGTAGGACGTTATACTCCCGGTATCCTCCAGCGCCTGGACCCGCATCGAGATTGACGGAACAAACGGTGTTGTCGGTGGGGTCGAGGTTAACCGGTGAAAGAAAGGAATCGGAGATCGCACGTGGTGCGGTGCTGCTGTTGTCATCCTTATCACGGCGGAAACAGACACGGACCTGCGAGGTCACGAAATTGCGGATCTTGAGTTCCCGAAATGCTGCCGGCTGCGATCCGGTTGCAAAATTTGGATTGCTGTTTCCCTCCGAGCGAAGAGCCAGCTCCGGGGCGTTATCGTGAATTTCAATCACCGCTTTATTCATTGTCGTTCTCCTTCTTTCCATGCTGTTTCTTGGGCCGGCCTCGCTACTTCTATTTGCGGGTCAATTTCTGAATCTCGGGATCCTTGAGCAACTCATCGAATCCTGGCGCCCGCTCCAAGACCTGACGCGGGTAATTGTGCTCCAGAGCCTTGCGCAGCCAGAAAACTGCCTGGTTGTGATAGCCGAGGAATTCGTATGTTTCCGCGGCGTTCACCAGCACGTCGGGATCGTCGGGCGCGAGCGCCAAGGCCGAACTTAAGAGCTTGAGCGGCTCCGAACGGTCTCCCCCATAGGCGCTGTAATTGGCAAGCTGAGAAAGAATAGTCGGGTTGCTCGGACTGGCTTTGAGGGCGCTTCCCGCGAGTGTTGCGGCCTGACGGTAAGCGTCCATCGCCTTGTCGCGTTGGCCTGGCGTACGGTAATAGCAGGCTGCCAGGTTTGCCCAAACGGTGTAGCTGCGGCGATTGAATTCAAGCGCGTGCTCATAAGCTTGCGCGGATTCCGGGAAAGAGCGCATGGCCAGCAGCACGCCTCCCAAGTTGCTCCAACCGGCCAAGGTCGGCGCGATGCTCACCGATTTCTCGAGGGCCTTCTTCGCCGCGCCCAGATCACCCATGCGCAACAGGGCCTCGCCTAAATTACTGTATCCGGCGCTGTTGAGAGGCGTAAGTTCGACCACTTTTTGGAACTGTTCCACAGCCTCCCGATACCGGCTCTGACGGTGATAGAAAGCGCCCAACCGGTTGTAGACAGCCCAGTAGCCGGGGCGGGCACGAATCGCCGTTTTATAGGTGGCTTCCGCCTGCTCCTTCAGGCCCATGCCTTCGAAGGCCCGGCCGATACCACGGTACGCTTCGGCCGGGGACGCGCCCAAGAGTCGCGCCTGTTCGAAATCCTCCACAGCTCCTTTGTAGTTACCTTGGATGTTGCGGATGGCCCCACGGCTCAGATAAGCCTCCGGAAGCCTCCTGGCTTGTAGCGCCTGGTCGACCATCGCACTCGCCTTAGCGATCCACTGGGAATCTTTTGAGACGTCGTAATGAATGCGGTAGGCGAGGCTCAGTCCAACCAGGAGCAAAGGATCGGAGCCAGCCTTCAAAGCATTCTCAAATTCAGCCGTGGCCGCTTCGAGATTGCCGGGTCTGTCGAAACGCTCGAGATAACCGGACCCGCGCAGCCAACTCCCGAGAGCCGCGCCAGGAGCTTCGGTCTGGTTGTCGGCGGCGGCAGGAAGGCCTACCATCCGAGCGGCTTCGGCGGCAACCTTAAGATACAAGGCTGGCAGGTGATCTTCGGTATCTTCCACCAGAACCGATGCGGCAGGCTGCTGCCGCAATGCGTCTACCAGGGTCAGCGACAAACGGATGTGTCCACCATCCTCCAGCATTTGCCCGGTCAGCACGCGCCGGACGGAGAAAGCCTTCGAGGCCCCCGCTACATCCGTGACCCGTTGCGCTTGAACATCCGCCGACGGCACCACCAGGAAATCGTGGTTGGCTGATTCATACCGGCTGAGGGAGTCAGTGACGGCCTGTCCCAAGCCACTCGCCAGCGCCCGTTGGGCCGGGTCGATCGCCGAGGTTTGAAATGGAACGACAGCGACATAGTTTTTGGGCCTGGATACATGCCGAAAAACATTCTGGTGGCCCGCCAGCCACGTCGCAGCCAGGGCGGCAACTGCCATCCCGGCAGCGAAGCCGGCTATTTTCAACGGAAAACGATGAGTTCTCTTCTGACCAGGCGTAGCTGTCCCGAGCCCGGGGAGTGTCAGAGTGGCCGGTTCTTGCTGCTCGATGGCGCCGGCTTCTATGCTCGCTTCGATGACCTCCAGATCGCGGATCAATTCATCCGTACTTTGATAACGGTTCTTGCTTTGTTTGGCGAGCGCTTTTTGCACCACTGCCTGGATTGGCGAAGCGATTCCGCGCATCGGTGGAACGGGATTATTGACAATCGCGAACAACACTTTCTGTTGGTTCTCGTAGCGGAACGGCCCATACCCCATCAACATCTCGAACAAAACGACACCCAAGGCCCAGATATCAGAGCGATGGTCGGTCAGCTCCCCTGTGGCCTGCTCCGGAGACATGTAGGACATAGTCCCGATACGCATTCCGGTTTCTGTCAGACGGGTGTCGGTCTCCACCTGGGCTACGCCGAAATCGATGATCTTCACTGCTCCCTGGGTGGTGAGAATCGCGTTGGAGGGTTTCAGATCGCGATGCACCACGCCCGCCGCGTGCGCGGCGGCCAATCCGCGGGCGATCTGCAGTGCCAGATTGACGGCGTCGCGCACTGGCAGGGGCCCTTTGCGTATCCTCTGCCGAAGCGTTTCCCCTTCGTAGCACGGCATGACAATGAAAAGCCGGCCCGCGGTTTCTTCTATTGCGTGCACCACGGCGATGTTGGGGTGGTCCAGCGCTGAAACAGCGGTGGCTTCGCGAAAGAACCGCGCGCGTTCCATGCTCCCGGCGTTGAGGTGAGGCGGTAGTAACTTCAGTGCGACGTGGCGTTTTAGATTTTTGTCCCAGGCCCGATAGACCTTGGCCTGGCCTCCTTCACCCAGGACGCCGACGATCTCATAGTGCAGGATGCTGGTGGGATCGGGCGGTGGCGCGAAAAGAGGTTCCAGCAGGAAGCCGCCCAGACGTTCTTCCTGTTCCACGTACGTCCAAACTTCGGCCAGAAGCTTGGAGTCGCCCGAACATGCTTCTTCAAGATAGGCGCGCCGCTCGGCCGAGGGGCGCGCCAGCGCCCGCTCGACCAGCGTCATGACCCGTTCGTCATCATCGAGCTTCTGTTCTGCGTGCCCCACTTAATGCTTCCATCCTATTGGCTAGCCATTGTCGCGCATCGCTCCACATGCGCTGCAGAGTGTGAAGCGGCAAATTCAATACCTCGGCTGCCTGTTCATCGTTGAGTCCGAGGAAATACTTGACCTCGACCACCTGAGCCCAATCCGGCTTCGTCTTCGCGAGTTCCTCAAGCAGTTGGTCCACGGTCACCGCCACATCGGTCTTATCGACGCGTGTGCAATCTTCGAGCCCGTCCAATCCAGGAAACTGCGGGCCGGGGTGGCCGCGGGCCTGATCGATTAGATAACGGCGCATGAGTCTACTCCCTATAGCGAATCCATGCCGTCCCGTCCGCCATTCCCGCTGGTCCGACCAGTGCGAATGGCGCATTCTAAATAAGTTGCGCGGCTATTCTACACCGCTTTAACTTCCTCGGCAATGCCGTACCGTGTATGCCGTACCGTGTATGTGACTTGTCTGTATTACTTCCTGGGACCTACCCGATCCCCGTGTTGTGCACGATTTTTCCGTCAACGATGGTCAGCGCGGAGCGGACCTTCTTGATTTCGGCGTCGGGCACGCTGAAGTAGTCACGATCGAGGACCAACAGATCGGCCAGTTTCCCGGTCTCAATCGTGCCGATCTTGTCCTCCATTCTCAAGAACCACGGGTTCTGGCGCGTGAACAGACGAATGGCTTCTTCGCGCGTCAGATGCTGACCCGGGTTCACTTGATCGCCGAACGAATTGAGGCCCGTAACGGCATAATAGATGTGCAGCCACGGATTCAGTGGCGCAATGTGCACGCCGTCTCCGTGCATTCCTACCTGAATCCCATGATCCATAATGGTGCGGAACGGCGGTCCGGCAACTACCTTGGGATCAGAGGAGGTCACCCACCGGAACGCTCCCATCTCCACGCCGCAGCCCAGGTTCTTGAGCCGCGTCAACAGATCCGCATCCACTTCCGGAACATGATGCACCACCCAGCGCAGCTTCGTAATGTCCGATTCTTTGTTGACGGCCTCCCACGATTGCACCACCTGCTTCAGCCCGGCGAGATTCTGCACTGCGTTCTCATTGCGCCAGCCCGCGCGGCCCACAATCCGCTGCGCGTCTTCCCAAACCGCGCCCGCATTGAGGGGCGCGGCCCACTCGCCAATGGAACCCGTCTGCATCATATCGTCGCCGAAGAATTGGAACTGATTCCGCAAGCGCTCTCTCAGCTCGGGCAGGGCGGGGTCGTTCTGATTCTGCAAAAAGTTCGTCTGCAGACGAACCATGGTGCGGCCTTCCCGATGTAGTTCCAACCAGGCGTCGTACATGCGGTATTGATCGAGATTCGACAGGATCTGGTTGGGATGTAATGGACCGGGCGTTGGAAACAGCACTTGATCCAGATGGGCAGTCAGTCCGACGGAAGCCGAGTACCGCATGGCGTCCATGGTGCTCCGCTTCTTGTCTTCGAAGGTCTGCAACTTGCGCAGCAAAAAGAGCGCCGAGGCTGACGGACCTCCACCGGCAAAACCCGCCGCGGCAATCGCGCCCGTTGCCGAGACATTGATCTTTTTGATGTCAGGATGCGCGGGCGCCCCGGCATCCGCCGCGTCGAAGAATTTCTTGCCGAGCGAGTTGGTAACGGCCGGTCCCGTAAATCGTTCATACAACAACACAGGACGATCCGGAACCGCGGCGTCCAATTCCGCCAGTGTGGGATGGCGGTGTTCTGTCCACTGATTCGGATGCCATCCACCCATTGAGGTGATCCACGCGCCTTCCGGCGCGTCTTTTCGCCGCGCCGCCAGCGCCTCCTGCACTTCCTTGATCGACGTCGTGTTCTCCAGAATGGTGTGATAGCCCGGCCGGTTTCCCAGGCTCACAATGTGAATATGCGGTTCGACGAGTCCAGGCAGGACGGTTCGGCCGCCAAGATTGATCACGCGAACACCGCGCCCCGCTTTGGGCACGGCGCCGGCCACCGCAACGATGCGGTTGTGGCGAATGGCCACCGCATTCACCACGGAATTGGCCGGATCCATGGTGTGAATCTTGCCGTTGGCGAGAACCGTGGTGTTTTCGTCGATCGCCTGGAGCGGCGCCGTCTGCGTGCGTGCAGCTTTCGTGAAAGTCAACGCTCCGGCCCCGAGTGTGAGAAATCCCCGCCGCGCGACTCCGCTCGAGTGCTTTTTAGACATGCTCGTTCGCTCCTTTGATCAAGATTACTCCGGGAGAGGACGGGGAGAAAGAGAGGGTGCATGCGAGGGACAGCCGCGGACCCGCTTTTCAGCGGGTCCGGCCGGCTGCAGGCGGGAGTGCCTGCGATCAGAAAATGTACTTCAGGGCCAACTGGACGATGCGTGGATTTACGCTCGTGGAAGTAATCTGTCCGAAGTTGCCCGCGGCGAAATTCGGCAGGCCGTAGATAGCGCCCTGGCCGAAGTTTGGATTGGTGAACTGCGGGTGATTGAAGGCGTTAAAGAATTCGGCTCGGAACTGGATTGTCTGCCGCTCCCGAATGGTAGTGGTCTTCAAAATCGAAAGGTCGAAATTGAATTGGCCCGGTCCGGGAATGATGCCCGATCCGCTGTTGCCGTAAAGCGTGCCGCAGGTGATGCCGGGGTTCGCCGCCGCGCACTGCGCCTGGCCGGAACTGGACGGGGTGGAGTAGTAAACCGTCCCCGTGGGCGACATCGCCGGCGGGGCGACAAAGGCCGCTTTGTTGAACCAGCCGGGACCGCCGCTGGCGCCGCCTAACCGGTCCTCCACGCCGCCCGAAGTCGCGATATTGTCGTAGGTCATGCCGGGCGCGATTTGTGCCCGGCCGAAGCCAGCCTGGCTGGTCCCGCTGGTGCCGAACAGCGTGCCGGCTGTCTGGTCGGCGATCGTCATCGGCGATCCGCCCTGGACCACCGTCACGCCCGACACGTTCCAGCCGCCGACCACCTTCTGCAGGAAGCCCGAATGCGTGCGGAACGGAAGGTCGTAACTGTAATTCGCGACGAAACGCTGCGGACGGCTGAACGTGGCAGGCCCGTACTGCTGCGCGAGATCGCCGGCGTTGTTGCTGTTGGCGACATCGTTGTATTCCACCGTCATGTCCTTGCTCCACGTGTACGCTCCCTGGAACGTGAAGCCGTGCGAGAACTGCTTGCGAACGGTCGCCTGCAGGCTGGTGTAGTTGGCATACGCGTCAAAAGCCGTTCCCCGGACACCCACCGCCTGATAGCCGAGATACGGCACGCGGAACGCGACGTTCCCCGTAGTATTGGTGGTAATTCCGTTGATTGGGTTCGCGGCGCTGGCGAGCCGTGCCGTATTGTTGTTGTGATACTGCTCCATCAGGTTAATGGAACTCGATCCGACAAAACCGGCTTCGAGGACCCATTGATGCGCGAACTCATACTGGATCCCCAGGTTGTACTGCCGCACCAGGGGCGTATGAATGACCTCGTCCAGGAACGGAACGTTCAGGTTTGAAGTACAACCGGGAAGCGTCGCGTTTGCCATGCACGAGGGCGTGAAATTGATAAAGCGGGACGAGAACGTCCCGAGCACCGGTGTGGCCGGGAACGGACTGGCGAGAGTCAGGTTGTTGAACGAGTTGAAGTCGATTGTCGCCGAATAGGGATTACCCTGCTCGACCGAATAGACGATGCGGTCACCGCCCACCCGGTCATAGAAGATACCGGCGCCGCCGCGGACTACCAGCTTGCTATTGGCCTGGTAGGCGAATCCGAAGCGCGGGCCGAAGTTGCTAAGCGGCGCCCGTTCTCGCAATGCGGATTTGCGCGAATTGATCAGCACGCCATCCGGCGGCTGCGGGTAGTGGTCGAGATAATTGTTCGGCACCACCCACTGGCTCACGCCCGGCCCCGAAGTGGTGGGTCCGCTCGGTGGAATCGGAACGGCCGCGATGCGGCTCACCCAGCTTTGCGTCAGATTGCCGTACTTGTCGGTAAGGGCTCCGTTGTACTCCCAACGAACGCCCAGATTCAGAGTGAGGCGCGAGTTGAGCTTGAAGTCGTCCTGGAAAAACGCGCTTCCACCCGGAGCGCTGTAGCCATGGACGATGCCCTGGGGGGCGCTGCGCGTACAGAACAGACACTGGTTGATGTTGCCGGGCTGTCCGGTCGCGGTGTTCTGCGGACCACCGACCAGAAGGTCATTGAAGCTGCCAACCGTGAAATTTCCACGGGTTCCGGACCAAGTGATCGGCCAGTCGTTCCGTTCCCATTCGAAACCGACGCGCATCGTATGGCGCCCGCGGGAGAGCGAAACCTGGTCGGCGATCTGCTTCTGGTTGGTCACGCTGTAGGTGCCGTTATTGATGCCGCCTAGGATGGTGAAGCCGCTGGCCGAAATGTTGAAGGGAGGAGGTAACTCGACACCCGGGACATTGGGCGTAATTCCCAAGCCCGCATTGGTGACGCCGGGAGGCGCTTGAGCACCAGTCTGCGCGAGATTGCGCTGCATGGAAATGCGCGCTTCGTTCACAATCGTATTGCTCGCGACAGTCGTAAGCTTCAGGACAGCATTCACGTTGTCGAAACCCAGGTTGTTTGGAGCGCCGGGCAGCTGGCCGCCCAGAGGCGCGATCTGCGGATCGTTGGTATAGAACCAGCGGGCCGCGAGACTGTTCTTGGCGTTGATCAGGTAATCCCCGTTGATCAGTTCCTGGTTGCCGTTATAGATTGCCGGACTGGAGAACGTGACCTGCCGGTAACCGGCGACGCCCGAAGACGGAAAGTAATACTGGCCGTTGGGCAACTTGATGTTGAGAATATTCAGCGCCACAGGATTGATATTGGACCCATCGCATAAAACGTTCTGGCTCCCGCTCGGGGTGACGAAATTCCGGTCTCCCGGATGATTTTGCGGGCAACTGGCGGCTCCCAGCGCGTCGCGGAATCCGGCCGCGGAACGGTCGCCCGCCGGAATCGGCGGCAGCAGCGCCGTAGTCACGCCCTGCGACGCCAAACCATTCTTCTGACGGGTTCCCTGGTAGCTGCCGAAGATGAAAAACTTATCTTTCTTGATGGGACCGCCCAACACGCCGCCAAACTGGTTCTGATTGAGAATCTGTTTCGTATTGGCGCTCGCGGGATTGTTGCGATTGTAGAAGAAATCGTTGGCGTTAAAGATCGAGTCCCGCAGGAACTCGAAGGCGCTTCCATGAAATTGGTTCGAGCCGGACTTGGTCACCACGTTCACGTTTGCGCCGGGATTGCGCCCATAGCTGGCGTCATAAGTCGAGGTCTGCACTTTGAATTCCTGCAGCGCGTCCGGGCTAGGAATGCCGACGCCCGTGTACAGGCTCGCGTCGTTGGCGCTGCCGCTGTTGGCGAAGTTGGTGATGTTCACGCCGTCCATCTGGAAATTGTTCTGGCCGGGATCGTTGCCGTTGACGCTCATGTTCTGCGTGCCCTTGCCCAACGCCGTGGCGTTGTTGGCGCCGCTATTGGTGCCGGCCGATAGGGCGATGATCTGCGTGTAGTTGCGGCTGCTCAGGGGCAGCTGCGTCACGGTGCGCGTGCCTACGGTGTTGCCCAGCGTGGAAGTCGCCGTTTGCAGTGCCTCCACCTGCGATTCGACCGTCACTTGTTCGCTTTGCGAGCCGACCTCAAGGGTGCCGTCCAGGACAGGAGTCTCGGTTACGTTCACGACAACAGAGGAAACCTCCGCCGTCTTGAATCCCGTGGCGCTAAACCGCACGCGATAGCTTCCTGGCGGCAGGAGCGAAAATTTATAGACGCCGTCGGCTCCGCTCATTCCGGTGCGGGTTTGATTGGTGTCCGTGCTCGTCAGCGTGACGACCGCTCCGGCAACAACGCCACCGCCTGGATCCGTTACGGTCCCGGTCAGAGCTCCGGTCCCGGCGGATTGGGCAAGTAAGTAACTGGTGAACAGCGCACATGTGACTATGCACAAACCAATCCTGGAAAGTTCACTTCGCCGATTCGATTCGTTCATTTACCCCTCGCGTTAGACCGATTTTCGACCCACTGGCCCCGGGGTCCCCGATATGGCTCACGATTATATGCGATCTTCGTTGCGAAAGGAATGGATATTTGCAGGCGGTATTCTGCGGCGGGGACGGCGGTCTCCATTAGCCTCCGCTTCCAACACAACTGTTCACGAAGTGTTTACAACTGCGAACAGTGATCGCCTGTATTCTTGCTTCGGGGAACCAGGACAACTTAGCATCTTCGTCACGCGCGTTTGCAACGTTCTATTTGTCTCTCAGCAGAGCCTGCACGCATTGGCGCAAGATACGACATCAACGAATCTTTCACAGACGGGGAGAATAGACATGCGGAAACTCAGTATGCTGGCCATCGGGTTGGCTTTGGTTATGGTTTCCTGGACTATCGCGACGAATAGCGCCACGGCCCAGGTGGATAGTAACGATGCCCGGATTTCGCTGGCCGATCAATGTGATCCCGCGACCTTTCCGAGCGGTCTCTGTATGGCCACGCCGCACCGCGCTGACGTGACATTTGGGGAGTTCCGTGCGCTCCTGTTCTCTCCCCTGATCGCCACGGTTGTGGGACATCCGGCCTGGCGGTTCGAGCCATCGTATCTGGACGTCCGGTCCGGACACCAGCTCCGGGTGACGAACAATGGTGGCGAAAACCATACGTTCACGGAAGTCGCGGCTTTTGGGGGAGGATTCGTTCCGCCGTTGAATGGTGTGGGCGCAGCAGGAAAAGTGCCGTTGACGCCGGCGGCAGCGTGCGTTCCACCTCCGGGAACGACCATAGTGGGACCAGGTAGCACGGTGGAGATAAAAGGACTGTCCTCCGGCGTCCACACTTTCCAGTGCTGCATCCATCCCTGGATGCGCGCGGTGGTAACGGTGGAGTAGTCCGTTCCCGCGATCAAGCTTGTCCGGCGGATTCGCTGATTGCAACCGTTCGGAGCTTCGCCACCAGCGACAAACAACCTGATTGCCCGGACCGGGCAAATAGACGTCCGCTCAAACGAAGGCAAACGCCCCTTAGTGAACCTGCCCGTCCGTACCACGGAACACACCCTCCATAAATCTCATATCTGAATCGACAAGGGGTAGCCGTAATGCCCCGCCAGTCTTGGCCTCGATACGAAAGTGACCGGTGTTTGCGGGGATTTGATTCCGGCTGGTACGATCATGAGGGCCATGGGTTTTGCGCCTGGGCCGGGAGGGTGCTTGAGAACACAACCCGCTCCGATAAATCGTTCAAGCAGACAGGAAACAGGTATCGCGGGACTCGACGAAATCCTGGGTGGCGGTCTACCGTCCAATCGCCTCTATGTCGTCGAAGGCGATCCCGGCAGCGGGAAAACGACGCTGGCATTGCAGTTCCTGCTCGAGGGCGTTCGGCGGGGCCAGACGTGCTTGTATATCACGCTTTCGGAAACGGTCGAAGAGTTGCGTGATGTCGCCGCGTCGCATGGCTGGACCTTGGATGGCCTCCATCTGCTGGAGCTTGAAAGCATTGCGGAGCGGCTTGCGGAAGAAGCGAATTACACCGTTTACCACGCCTCCGATGTCGAGCTGGGCGAAACGCTAAAACGGATACGCGCTGAAGTGGAGCGGATCGACCCTACGCGCGTCGCGCTGGATTCCGTATCGGAATTGAAAATCCTTTCGCAGACATCGGTCCGGTATCGCCGGGAGATTCTCGCGCTCAAGCAGTTTTTCGCCGGCAGGAAATGTACAGTTCTTATCCTCGACGATCTCACGACGCGCGAAGGCGAACAGCAGCTTCAAAGCATTGCGCACGGCGTGATCCGCATGGAACGTGAAGCCCGCGAATACGGCACAACCCGCCGCCAGATCCACATCGCGAAAATGCGCGCTGTCCAGTTTATCGACGGCCGTCATGATTTTATTATCAAGCCGGGCGGGATCGAACTCTATCCGCGTCTCGCACCAGGGAGTTATTTGGTGGATCAGGGCGAGTGGGCAGCCAGTGGCAGCTCTGAACTCGATGCCTTACTCGGCGGCGGTCTGGATCGTGGAGCGAGCACGCTTCTTCTTGGCCCGGCTGGCTCAGGCAAGACCACGATCTGTTCGCAATACCTGATCTCTGCGCTCCAGCGGGGCGAAAAGGTGGCGTGCTACCTCTTTGAAGAGAGCCCAGAGACGTTCCTCAAGCGCGCTGCCGGACTGGGGATGGACTTCCTACCGCATCTGAAGTCGGGGCTGTTTGACTTGGTGCAGGTGAACCTGGCGGAATTGTCGCCAGGGGAATTTTCTTCCCGCTTGAGGCGAGCGGTCGAGGACCGCAAAGCCAGTCTCATTGTGATCGACAGTCTCAACGGCTATCTCAACGGCATGCCCAGTGAGCGGTACCTGCTCATCCACATGCACGAATTGCTGGCCTATCTGGGTCGAAGGGGTGTCACTACAATTCTCACTCTGGCCCAGCATGGGCTCATGGGTGGAACAATGAATGCGCCGCTCGATCTCAGCTTCCTTGCTGATACCGTCATGCTTCTTCGATATTTCGAGGCAGGCGGCCTGGTCCGGCAAGCTGTCTCCATCGTGAAGAGACGCCGCGGAGGACACGAACGCTCGATTCGCGAGATGATGATCACTTCAAACGGATTGCACGTCGGAGGCGTGCTCAAGAACTTCCGAGGCGTCCTGACGGGCGTCCCGGAATATCGCGGCGAGAACGATGAGTTGTTGGACGGCAACGAGTGAGCAGTGAATGTTTCGCCGAAGCTCTAGCGAAATGCGCGTCCTCATCCTGGCTCCGGTCGGGAGAGATGCGGCCCTGCTCGCGCAAACCGTTGCAACCCTGGATGTGGAATCAACGATTGTGCCCGACGCAACCACTCTGCTGAAAGAGGTATCGCAGGGAGTCGGCGCATCAATCATTGCCGATGAAGCGATTTCTCCGCGCTGCATTCACGAGCTGACGTTGTGGCTCTCCACGGAGCCCCCTTGGTCTGACCCGCCATTTATCATCTTGATGCCGCGCGGGCAAACCACGGAGTACGGCCGTCAGCGCGCCCAGGAGTTTTCTCCGTTGGGGAACTTCACACTGGTCGAACGGCCCGTACGACCCGAAACCATACAGAGCGGCGTTCGGGCAGCCCTGCGCGGTCGCATGAAACAATACGAAATCCGCAGCCGCCAGGAGGCCTTACTCCGCGCCAATGCGGATTTAGAGCAATTTGCTCACTCGGCGAGCCACGACCTGAAAGAGCCGCTTAGGGGTATACGCATTTTCAGTGAACTGCTGCTAAAAGAATACGGGAAGGCCATTGACCAGCGCGGCGTTGGATTTCTGGAGATGGTGGCGGCCAGTGCGCAGCGCATGGATAATCTCCTGGCCGATTTGCTGGCCTACACGCAAGCATCCGGCGTTCCAGATGAGCTGCCCGAAGCGACTCCTGCGCGGATTGCGCTGGACGCCGCGTTAGGCAATCTTGCTGCCATCATTCAGGAAACGAACGCCGAGGTTATCACAGCGGATATGCCCGCGGTGCGGATGCGGACGAGCCATCTCCAGCAGTTGTTTCAAAACCTGCTCGCCAATGCCCTGAAGTACCGACGGAAGACCTGTTCCCCGCGCATCTGCGTTACATCGAAGCGATCCGGCGAATTCTGGTTGTTCAGTATCGCGGATAATGGCATCGGGATTGCCCCAGAGGACCGCGAGAAGATCTTTGGAATGTTTCAACGGTTACACACAAACAGCCAATATAGCGGCACGGGCATGGGACTTGCGATTTGTCAGCGAATCATCGAGCGGCATCGCGGGCGGATTTGGGTCGAGTCCGAACCAGGACGAGGCTCAAACTTCCTATTCACAATTCCGGCGTGATCGAATCACCGATCCGGACCGGCCGAGAAAAGCACATCCTTCGAGATGGACCTTTACGAAAGCGTCCGAGCCACCTTTGATGCGAGCCCGAAGAACACCGGGCCTCTTACCCTGCCGTTGGCGCAGATGAGGAAAAAGCGGGAGATCTTACTCTCGATTCGGGGCTTACCAGAAATACGTTGCGACGATTTTGGGAGACGAGGGAGATCCGGAAATCACTTTCACATGCAAGACGAGCTCGAGGTTCTTCGTCTGCCAGCCGGCGGGGGCGGTACGGAGAGCTTCGGCCATCAATTCCGGTTGGGTGATGAGGTCGGCGGCCGCTTCCGTCCCGTATTGCGTGATGCCGGCGACTTCCACCAGCATGGCATGAGTGTCCGGATGAAACACGCGCGCCACGATGGCATAATCTTCGTCGGTATGACGGTCCGCCGGAAGATTGGGGAGCGACCATTGAGTGGTCGCCCCGTTATCGGTGATGCCGATGGGATGACGCGTGGTGTCAATGAAGTAACGCATTTCCCGGCTGATCTCGCGCCATCGCGTATAGGAGTAACCGATCAGGATGGCAGGGCCGGTGCGCAGGTCCTCGAAGGTAGCGGCATTACCTACTTTTAGCCGGTAAGGATGACCCTGGCGAGTCAGAGAGGCGGTCAATTTAGAGACGGCAATGAGGTCTCCGCCGCCGACAAATTGATCGTTGAGCTGAACGAAATCCTTCGGCTGGGGCGTCTGGTTGGTGTCGGGGTCGACACGGTACACGGGCACGTAGGCGGCGGACAACAGCACGGGGAAATTCCCCGTGAGGACAGGGGCCCAGAACTGATCGAGCGGGGTGTTGGCAGGGCGCGTGCGCAGCCAGACGATGCCGCCGGCGACGAGGCAAAGAAGCGCGGCCAAGGCGAGAAGGCGCGGGCCGATGTGGACCGTTACGCGGCGCGGCGGGGGCAACGGCATCACCGGCATCTCGGGCGCGGGTGACGGCTCGGGCGGGGCCGGCGCGATTTCCGCCTGGCGAAACTCCGGGACATAGGAACCGAGCGGCAGCTCGATGCGAACGCGGTCGTGGGCGCCCTGGTCGGAGTAATACAGGCTGAGGCGTTTGCGAACTTCGCTCGCTTTCACGCGGACCGTGGCGTCTTCGCTCGGATCGTAATCCGTGGTGCGGCCGAAAACTTCGATTCCGATGGTTCGTTCCTTCAAGAACTCGGCCTGGCCGTTCAAGGTGTGCTCGACGATGTAACGGAGGAAGTCCTGGCTGCGCTTGCTGGTGCGGAACTCGTGGCTGGCCAGGACGCGGATGAGCGCCTCTCGAACCGCCTCTTCGGACCACGGCGGCCCGTGTGCGGGGGAGACTCCTGGAGAATGCCCCTGGGCCATTGTGACCTATTCTAACGCGGAACACACTGAAAACATATTGCGTTCGATGGAGTAATGAACGGGCTCTTAACAGGCGTAACGGTTTGGAACTGGACAGGGCGCTGGGAAAGATCCGACGATGAGGGCAGGGAGAACCATGCGCCCATTTTTAGTCGTGTCTCCGAAGTTCCGGCCGGTATTGGATCCGGAATTCGTTCCAGCGTCGCTGTGGAACCGCGCCTACCGGGCCGCGGTTCGGACGAGCGGCGGGACGAACCTGGCGCTCGCGTTGGAACGCAGCGAGGGGTCCGTATCGGTATACCGCACTGCGATACTGCCCGATACGGATGACCACGCGGCCGTGAACGAGCGGTATGTCGAACGGTTAATGAAATTCCTGCTGTGGCAGAAGGGCGCGTGGCGGGTGAACGTGGGCGGAGATTCGCGGATCGCGAATTTCCTGAGCACGGTGTACGGACTCGGAGGCGCGCGGGCCTTCGATCGGCGGTTCATGGGCGAGCGGATATACGGACGTCCTTTTGAGGTCCGAAACACGACGTTCGAAGCTGCGCCTGTGGAAAAAGAAACGATGGCGCGGCTCGGGCGGCACTTGGACGGGTATCGGATTGGTTTCGATCTGGGGGCGAGCGACCGCAAGTGCGCCGCGGTTGTGGACGGACAGGTGATCTTTAGCGATGAGGTGCCGTGGAATCCGAGCGCGCAATCGGACCCGCAATATCACTTCGACGGAATCCACGACTCTCTGAAGCGGGCCGCGGCCAGACTGCCGCGAGTGGATGCGATCGGCGGAAGCGCCGCGGGAGTCTACGTCGGCAACGAGGTTCGAGTAGGTTCCTTGTACCGCTCGGTGCCGCCGGCATTGTTCGACGGCCGCATCCGCCGGCTCTTTTTCGAGTTGCAGAAAGCGTGGAGCGGCGTGCCCTTTCAAGTTGTGAACGATGGCGAGGTCACGGCCCTGGCGGGTTCCATGGCGCTGCATGATAACGCGGTGCTGGGTATCGCGATGGGTAGCAGCCTGGCGGCAGGTTACGTCACCCCCGAAGGCAGCATTACGAACTGGCTGAATGAACTGGCATTCGTTCCGTTAGATTATCGCGAGAACGCGCCAATCGATGAGTGGTCGGGCGATGCGGGCGTGGGGGTACAATATCTGTCTCAGCAGGCGGTGGGACGGCTGCTGGAGCCGGCCGGAATCCATCTGGCGAAAGATCTGGGGCTTCCCGCGAAACTCGAAGAAGTGCAGAAACTCATGGCCGCGGGCGATGTGCGCGCACGAAGGATTTACGAAACGATCGGTGTTTACTTCGGATACGCCATCGCGACGTATGTGGATTTTTATGAAGTCCGCAACCTTTTGGTGCTGGGACGGGTGTTGAGCGGCGAGGGCGGCGACGTGATCTTGTCGGTGGCGCGTAAAGTTCTGCAGGAAGAGTTCCCTGAAGTGGCTGAGCGGATCCGCGTTCACGTTCCGGATGAAAAGGAAAAGCGCCACGGGCAGGCCATCGCGGCCGCGAGTCTGCCGCCGATTCACGTTGAGGAGAAGGTTCATGCGTTTTCATAACCCGGGGGCGGATCTATTTGTTCCCGATGGCGTGGAGCCCCCGGGGGCGCTGGCGCGCACCACGCACCTGTGCATTGCCGCTCATCAGGACGATGTCGAAATCATGGCGTACCACGGTATCGCAGAGAGTTTCGGCAAGGCGGACAAGTGGTTTTCGGCAGTGGTAGTGACGAACGGAGCGGGCAGCCCCCGCAATGGGATTTACGCCGGCTACAGCGATGACGAGATGCAGAAGGTGCGATTGCGGGAGCAGCGCAAGGCGGCGTATGTCGGCGAGTATGGGTGCCAGGTGCAGCTCGGGTTCTCGAGCGCGCAGGTGAAAAATGCCGGCGAGCGCGCGCCGGTCGAAGATCTGAAGCAGATCTTGATGGCGGCGCGGCCGGAGGTCGTGTACCTGCACAATCTGGCCGATAAGCACGATACGCATGTCGCGGTGGCGCTGCGCTCGATTGCGGCGCTGCGGGCGGTACGGGATCAAGTCCGGCCGAAGAAGGTTTATGGGTGCGAAGTCTGGCGCGACCTGGACTGGCTGCCGGACGAGGATAAGCAGGCGTTGCCGGTTTCGGCGCGGTCGAATCTGGCTGCGGCACTGGTGGGTGTGTTTGATTCCCAGGTGAGCGGCGGCAAACGGTACGATCTGGCGACTGCCGGGCGGCGGCTGGCGCACGCCACTTACTTTGCTTCGCACGGGACTGATGAAGAGAGCGGGTTGAGCTTCGCGATGGATCTGACTCCTCTGATCGAAAGGCCCGACTTGCCGGTAAGCGAATACGTGTTAGGGTTCGTCGATCGGTTTCGCGCAGATGTGGAGAAGCGGCTGAATCTGGCTTCGAACATTTGACCGCTCCCTGACGGTCGCGATTCGGAAACTCCTGAAAAAACAGCACGTTCGATGGGTAATGAACCCGCGCATAACGGCTCCGCAACCGTTGTGAACTAGACGCAGCCCGGCCTGCCGCCTCACTATGGCCTCGTGAGCACATGCAACTGAACTGGCTGGACTGGTGCTGGGTCGGCCTCTATTTCGCAGGCAACCTGGCCATCGGCCTGTTTTATCGGGCGCGCGCCGGTAAGAGCGTCAGCGAGTTTTTTCTATCGGGCCGGAACGTGCCGTGGTGGCTGGCGGGCACCTCCATGGTGGCGACGACGTTCGCGGCGGACACACCCCTGGCGGTAACGGGGATGGTGGCCCGGGGAGGAATCGCCGGCAACTGGTTGTGGTGGAGCTTCGTTGCCAGCGGCATGCTCACCGTGTTTTTCTATGCGCGGCTGTGGCGCCGGTGCGGCGTGATGACCGACATCGAGTTCGCCGAAGTCCGGTACGCGGGCAAGCCGGCCGCCTTTCTGCGCGGATTTCGGGCGCTGTATCTCGGGATCCCGATCAATTGCATCATCCTCGGCTGGGTCAACCTGGCGATGGTCAAGATTCTGATGATGGCGCTCGGCCTCACGCGGCTAGAGGCTCTGCTGGTGGTGCTGGGGATGATCGCGCTTACTTCGATGATCTCCACGCTTTCCGGTTTATGGGGAGTGCTGGTGACCGATCTGTTTCAGTTCGTCATCAAGATGACCATGGTCATCGTGCTCGCGGTAGTCGCGGTGCAGGCGGCGGGCGGCATGAAGGCGATGAAGTTGAAGCTCATGCTGCTGGATCAGGGCAAGAGCGGGTCGGTGCTGAACTTCATTCCGGATTTCAATTCGGCGTGGATGCCGATGACTACGTTCCTGGTGTATATCTCGCTGAACTGGTGGGCGACCTGGTATCCGGGAGCCGAGCCGGGCGGCGGCGGGTATATCGCGCAGAGGATGTTTTCAGCCAAGGACGAGAAACACTCGCTACTGGCAACGCTATGGTTCAACATTGCGCACTACGCCATCCGGCCGTGGCCATGGGTGCTGGTGGCGCTGGCTTCGCTGGTGCTCTTTCCCGGCCTGAAGGATCCGGAAACCGGATACGTACGGGTGATGATCGCGTATTTGCCGGCTTCGCTGCGCGGCATCATGCTGGCTGCTTTCGCGGCCGCTTACATGTCGACCATTGCTACGCAGTTGAACTGGGGAGCCAGCTACATAGTGAACGATTTTTACCGGCGGTTTCTGCGTCCAGCCGCGCCCGAACCACATTACGTGGCCGTATCGCGATGGTCCACCGTGCTGCTGACCGTGATCTCGGCGGTGGTCACGTTCTACCTGGATTCGATAGCCGGGGCCTGGAAGCTGCTGATCGTGACGGGAGCGGGAACCGGGCTGGTGCTTCTATTGCGGTGGTTCTGGTGGCGGATCAATGCGTGGAGCGAAGTATCGGCGATGGCTTCGGCATTCGTCACGTCGGTAGCGCTCCAGACTGCCGGCGGAATGGACAGCGACCGGCCCGCGGACTTCGCCCGGATCATGATGATCACGGTGGGGGTGACCACGGCCGTCTGGCTCGGGGTGACGTTTCTGACCAAGCCTGAATCCGATCAAACGCTGATCAAGTTTTATTCCCGTGCGCGGCCGGGAGTCACCGGATGGGGGCCGATCGCGCGCCTGGTTCCGGAAATCCGCGGCTCCAACAACGGCTGGTATAGCGCGCTCGATTGGGTGAGCGGGTGCGTGCTCATCTATGGAGTGTTGTTCGGCACCGGCAAAATATTGCTGGACGAATGGGCCGCCGGACTGTCGTTACTGGGCATGGGATTGGCAGGAGGCGCGGTGGTGTGGTGGGACCTTTCGCGGCGCGGGTGGAGTTCGGTGGTGCAGTAGCAAACTGATATGCTTCGTTACCTTTTGATTACGGCGTTTCTCAGCGGGGCTTCGGCCGCGACGCTGCCGTTGATGCCCGCGCCGGCGAAGCTCGTGGCGACCGGTGGAAAGCTGGCAATCGATTCGAGTTTTCGGGTTGCGAGCGAAGGTTATTCCGATGCCCGGTTGCAAGCAGCGATAGGCCGGCTCGTCGCGCGGGTGGAGCGGCAGACGGGAATTCCCCTCCAGGCGAACAATCGAGTTACCCTGCGGGTGATCTGTCAGGGGCGCAGTAATGAGTATCCGGTTTTAAGGGAGGACGAAGCGTACCATCTTCGGGTATCGTCCGGAGACGCGCTCCTCCAAGCAAACACGGTGACCGGCGTTCTCCGGGGCCTGGAAACGTTCGCTCAATTGATCGTTGCGGGGCCGGACGGTTTCGAGGTTCCCGCCGTCCAAATCGAAGATCATCCGAGGTTTCCATGGCGCGGGCTCATGTTCGACGTGGCGCGGCACTGGATGCCGGCGCCCGTGGTGGAACGCAACCTAGATGCAATGGCTGCGGTGAAGCTTAACGTTTTTCACTGGCACTTATCCGACGATCAGGGCTTCCGAATCGAGAGCAAGCGCTACCCGCGCCTGCAGGAAGGCGGCAGCGATGGCCGGTTCTACACGCAAGCCGAGGTGCGGGAGGTAGTGGCGTATGCGCGCGACCGCGGCATCCGGGTAATTCCGGAATTCGATATGCCGGGCCACACGTCGGCGTGGTTTGCCGGATATCCGGAACTGGCGAGCGCACCGGGGCCGTATGCAATCGAGCGCAAGTGGGGCATCTTCCAACCGGTGATGGATCCCACGCGCGAAGAGATTTACACGTTTCTGGACGGACTGATTGGTGAGATGGCCGCGCTGTTTCCCGATCCGTATTTTCATATCGGCGGCGATGAAGTAGAGGAGACGCAATGGAAGAATTCACCTTCCATTCAGGCGTTTGCGCGAGCGCACCAATTGGCGACGAGCCGCGATCTGGCCGCGTATTTCACAGGCCGCGTGCAGAAGTTGCTGAAGAAGCATGGCAAGACGCTGGTCGGCTGGGATGAGGTCCTACAGCCTGGGCTCGCCGAAGACGCCGTCATTCAGTCCTGGCGCGGACAGGCATCGCTGGCGGAAGCGGCGCACAAAGGACATCGCTCGCTGCTTTCGTTCGGGTACTACCTCGATTACCTGAAGCCCGCGAGTTCGCATTACGCGGTGGATCCGTTGGACGGCGCCGCGCGGGATCTCACGCCGGAGCAGACGGCTCGGATTCTCGGCGGCGAGGCCTGTATGTGGTCCGAATACGTGAGCGCCGAGACGGTGGATTCGCGGCTTTGGCCGCGGCTGGCGGCGATCGCAGAGCGCTTCTGGTCTCCTCGCGACGTGACCGATGTGGAGTCGATGTATCAAAGGATGGAAGCGGTCAGCCGGTCGCTCGAGTGGGTCGGATTGAAGCATCGGTCGAGCGGCGGCCTTTTGCTCGACCGGCTCGCCCGGGCAGGCTCCTCCGAACCGTTGCGGGTGTTGGCCAACGCCTCCGAAGCACTCGGCATCGAAGGGCGTCGCGGCACTCGGACATATACGAGTCTCGTGCCTTTGAACCGGTTTGTCGATGCCGTTCCGCCGGAAAGCGAATCCGTGCGGCGCCTGGAGCGCGATGTGGCCCGGATGGATAGCGAACCAACGGCCGTGGCGGATTTACGAAGCATTCTGGCTCAATGGGCGGAATCCGAGGCGCAGGTCCGAGCGCTAGCCGAAAACAATGGGCTTCTGAGCGAGATTGTGCCGCTCGCCCGGAACCTGTCTTCCGCGGCCCGGATCGGGCTGCGAGCGCTCGACCTTCTTGAAAAACATCAGGCCGCGCCCGAAGGCTGGGCAGCACGTGAGAATCAGGAACTCGCCCAACTGGACCAGCCGATCGCGGAAGTCAAACTGGCAGCGGTGCGGCCGGTGCGTTTGCTGCTGGGGGCGGTGGCGCGCCGGGCCGCTCAAATCAAACTGCAAACTCTTGAAACAGCGAGCGTTCGATGCGGTAACGAACCTCTCTGTAACGGAACCACAACGGTTGTGAACTGGACATTCGGAAGTATCCGGTCCAACATCACGCTGGAAAACAATGCTTTGGGTGGCCAGAGCGGACTTCGTTGAAAGGAAAAAGGGAGGAGAAGTGAGGTCATTATGAGAAGGAACGATTCTCAGCAAAACAGCCGGATGGGGCGCCTGCTAATTGTCTCGCTGGTACTGGCACTGCTCGCGGCCCTGATACCAATTGCAGCGGCACAGGAAGTGACCGCCGGGATCACCGGCAAAGTCACGGATCCATCCGGAGCCGCCATCGTGGGAGCGTCAGTGGTAGCCAAGGACGTAGATCGTGGCACCGAATGGAAAACTCAAACCAATGAGGAAGGAATTTACAACCTGCCTCGCGTGCCAACCGGAAAATACGAACTGCGGGTAGAGGCGAGCGGGTTTCAAACAGCCGTCCAGCCGCCGTTTGATCTGGTGCTGAACCAGACGGCGCGGATTGAGTTCGCGATGGTGCTCGGCCAGGTCTCTCAGACCCTGGAAGTGACCAGTGCGGTCCCCTTGCTGCAGACCGAAAATACACAAGTCGGCTCGGTGATGCAGGCCAGCACGATTGCCAATCTGCCGCTGCAGACGCGCAATTATAACCAGTTGACTCTGCTGGTACCGGGCGCGGTGACGATCAGCCCGGCGTCGTTCAATACGGGCCAGAAGACATTCAACTCCGCGCGGCCGAACATCAACGGCAACCGCGAGCAGGCGAACTATTACATACTCGACGGCCTGGATAACAATGAGTTCGTCGATAACGCGGTGGCCTTCGTGCCGAACGTAGACGCGATCGAAGAGTTCAACGTCATTACGAACAATCCGAGCGCGGAGTTTGGCCATTTCCTCGGCGGAGTCATCAACGTCAGCCTGAAATCCGGCACGAATCAATTCCATGGCAATGCGTTCGAGTATCTGCGCAACGACTTTTTCAATGCCAATGAATGGTCGAACAATTTCAATGGCCTGCCGACGCCGCGGCAGCGCTGGAATGAATACGGGGGAACCCTCGGCGGACCGATCAAGAAGAACAAGCTCTTCTTTTTTGCGGACTATCAGGGATCACGGTTCGATCTTCCCGCCACTCCGAATCCGAAGACTACGTTCACCGCGCCGAATATCACCGGCAACCTGACCGATATTGGCGCGTCGCTGCACTATCCGGGGACCACGGTGGCGATGCCGGCGGATTTAAGGCAAGCGGCTATCTGCGGAGCGGGACAAAAGATGGGCGTCAATCCTTGCATCACGGGGTTGAGTCCGGTGGCGCTGAAGATCGCGAATGCTCTGCCGAAGCCGAATCTTCCCGGCACGCCGGGCAGCCAAGGGACGCTCGCCAACCTGGCGAACACGACCCAGACCTACACGCACGGTAACCAAGGCGACATAAAAGTGGACTGGGCGCCGACAGACTTCGACCGCTTTTTCGCCCGTTACTCCCAGCAGCACGTGACGCGGCCGATCGTGAATAGCGAAGCGTTCCAGTATAGCGGCGATGGCAGCGGCGTCTTTCCGATTCAGCAGGCGGTGCTCAATTACACGAGGACGTTCAGCCCGCGCCTGCTGAATGATTTTCGTTTGGGAATGAGCTATTATCCGGCCGAAGACAAATCCGAAGCGCTGACCACAAATGCAGGCGCCAACCTGATACCCGGACAGCCGATGCCATTCCTTCCCGGGTTGTATTTTGCCAATGCGCCGATCGGGGGTCAGCAGAACGGCCCGTTCGCGTTCGGCACCACGTTCGCGCCGGAAGTGTTCCACCAGACGACCATTCAGGTTTCCGACACCGCGATCTTCACGAAGAACGCACATACATTGAAGTTTGGATTCCAACTGATCCGATACCGGAACAACTACATACCTGCCACGAGCAATGATGGCGCGGCGGGGCAGATCGGCTTCACAGGAACCTACACCGGGAACTCCGAAGCGGATTTCTTCCTTGGTCTGCCCGCTTATATGGGCTATGGACTCGGATTTGCCGGAACCGTAGGCCAGCGAAACAATGCGATCGGAGCATTCGTGCAAGACGACTGGCGAATCAGCCGGCACCTGACGATGAACATCGGGGTGCGTTGGCAGCTCTTCACGCCGATTTATGAAGTGCACGACCGCATGACGAACTTCGGGATGTATAGCGGTCAAATCCAGCTGGCGGGGCAGAACGGCAACAGCCGGGCCCTTTACAACCAGTACAACGGGATCGCGAACTTCTTGCCGCGTCTCGGGCTGGCTTACACTCCCGATGAGAAGACGGTGATTCGCGCGGCCTTCTCGCGCTCGAGTTTCTGGGAAGGCACCGGCGAGTACAACCGGCTGGCAACGAATTCGCCGTGGAATACCGATCTGGTCGGCACGTGGGGCGGGGTCGGGTCGAATGGCGCAATCCCCTCAAACCAGATCACTCTCGATCAAGGCTTCGCAGGGCTCGGAGCCGCGGGCGCGCCCTGCACGACAGCCAATGTCACTTCGGCGTCAGCCACGTGCTTCGCCGGCGTCCGGCTGCACGCGACCGATCCGAATTATCGCCCGGCGGTATCCAATCAATGGAACTTGAGCATCCAACGACAGGTGGGGAAATCGTTCACGGCGCAAGCGGCGTACGTCGGGCAACATACCGATCACATCGCGGCCATATACAATATGGGGCAGAATTTCCTGTTGCCGAACGGCACCGCGATTCCGGGTCCGTATCTGTCGGGGAATCCGGCTCTGAAGAATGCCGGCACCGGACAGCAGCGGCTGAACACATCGACCGCGATCCAGAACTATGAAGCTTTGCAAATGATGGGTCAGCAGCGGCTGACGAAAGGGCTGGCGATCCAGGTAAACTACACCTGGTCCAAGTGCCTGACGGACAACCAGGGTTACTACGGCCGGTATGGGAACGCGGCCGCGGCGCAGACGCCGGCAGACGTTTCCTTCCAATCGTATGTTTACAACGTGCGCGGTCTCGACTATGGCCTTTGCGACGCCGACGTCACGCACAATTTTAACGGCTATCTGAATTACGACCTGCCGTTCGGCAAAGACCGGATGTTCGGCAAGAACGCCGGCAAAGCGGTGAATGCGATTCTCGGCGACTGGCACTACGACACTATCTTCACGGTGCATGGCGGCCTGCCGGTTTCGATGATTCAGTTCGGCTCCGATCCGACCGGCGCTTACTTCCAGCCGCGTCCCGATTGCATCGAGCCCTCGAAAGCAACACCTTATAAGAATTTCGCCGGCGGCGGTTATATCTGGTTCGACCCGACGACGATGCGGATACCGGGCCCCGGCAAACTCGGCAACTGCAGTATTTCCTCGCAGCGCAGCCCGGGCTACCGGCAGATCGACATGAGCCTGGCGAAGACCTTCCGAATCACGGAGCGGCAGAACCTGCAATTCCGCTTCGACGCCATCAACACCTTCAACACGCCGATCTTCACGATGGGCGGCTACTCGGCGGATGTCCTCCCGGGCAACTGGAACGATAATGTGAGCCGCTACGGAACCGACATCAACTACACGAAGAGCGTTCCGACGGGCGTGGTGAATACGTCGCTCGGCGCGCGCAATCTGCAGTTTGCCTTGAAGTACACGTTCTGAATCTTTCCTTCCACGGCGGGCCGGCGGCACAAGCCGGCCCGCTTTTTTTTGTCCCCCGTAATGCGAGCCACATTGGGTCTCATTTTGCAAAGATGAGATTCAGATGCGTCCGGCTTCTGTTTTAGTTGCTATCACAATGATCGGGTTCGTTTATGGGCAGGCGCCGGCAACGGACCCGCATGAAGACCCGAAAGCGAACGGCGGGAACCGGACCGGCGATTCAAAGCAGGCGCCGCCCGATCCGCAGGCGGCGCCGGATCCGGTACCAGTGCGTGCTCCGAACCCGGATACGGCGGCGCCGGACCAGCCTGGGGCCGGCACGAAACCAGCCAGCGATACCGAGCTGATAAGCGCGATTCGCGCTGCGCTCGCGGCTGATCGCGAAACGCGGCAGGCTGCTGGAAGAATAAAAGTGATCGCGCATGCCGGCACGGTCACGCTGCAGGGGACGGTGACAACCGCAGAGTTCCGGAGGTCGGTGGAACAGAAGGCCACCGCGATTGCGGGTAAGGGCAAAATAACGGACGAGATCAAGGTGAAAGCGAGCGTCCGGGGTTCGCGTTCCGAGTAATCGAGCCAGACGAACGAGGACATACGGGCGCATACCGTGCCCCCCCGCCCCCCGCCCCCCCGTTTGACACCGGTTTCCGGCACATGTACGATCAACGGCGTGAACAACTCGACAGGGGCTGCCCTCGTTGTCGCCCTCCTCACGATTTCCGCGTCCGGTCAAACGTACCGGGCCCCTCGCACTGCGGACGGAAAACCGAACATAAACGGCATCTGGCAGGCCGTGAACTCGGCCGACTGGGACCTGCTGGGACATGCGGCTGGACAGGGTCCTGTGTTGTCGCTGGGAGCGGTGTTTTCGCGGCCCCCGGGGTTAAGCGTGGTGGAAGGCGATGAGATCCCGTATCTGCCCGCCGCTCTTGCCAAAAAGAAGGCCAACCAGGCCGACTGGGTCAAGCTCGACCCCGAGGTGAAGTGCTACCTGCCGGGCGTGCCCCGCGCGACCTATCTGCCTTATCCGTTTCAGATCATACAGTCATCGAAGAACATTATGGTGGCATACGAGTATGCGGGAGCGGTCCGTGTCATTAATATGGAAGCTCCCACGAAGGCACCGGCCGACAGCTGGATGGGGTGGTCGAACGGGAAATGGGAAGGCGAATCGCTGGTGGTCGATGTGACGAGCCAGAACGATGAGACCTGGTTCGATCATGCGGGCGATTATCATAGCGATGCCCTGCACGTGGTGGAGCGATACACGCCGCGCAGCGCCGACACTCTGAATTACGAAGCCACCATCGAGGATGCCAAAGTTTTTTCGCGGCCGTGGAAGATCAGCATGCCGCTGTACCGGCACGTCGAGAAGGACGCGAAGCTTCTCGAATAAAAATGCGTTGAATTCAGTGAAGAGGTATTATACTGACCTCTCCGCAAGAAGCCAATCAACCCTTAGAAGGAGGCTCCCATGATGCGTCGGCTGCTCGCATTGGCGGCTGCTTGGGCGGCACTGTCGCTCGCGCAGACTCCCGCGGCGAAGTCCTGGAAAGCGCCGCGGACGCCGGATGGCGCGCCGGACATTCAGGGCATCTGGAGCAACTCCACGCTGACTCCTTTGGAGCGGCCGAAAGGACTCGGAGCGAAAGAGTTCTACACGGAACAGGAATTCGCCGAACTGGCGAAGCGCGTGCGCGAGGGCAAAGTCGGCGATGAAGCCGATATCGGGGCCGCCGCCGAACAGACGCTCCGGTACGACCTTAGCTTGTATGGATTTGACATCACCAAGGCGACGTTCGCATCAAACCGGCGCACGTCGCTGATCGTAGGACCGGAGGGCGTGGTGCCTCCGATGCTGCCGCAGGCGAGGAAAAGAAATGCCGAGCGCGCCGCGAAGAACAAAGGACACGAGTTTGACAGCTACGAGAACCGACCGCTGCAGGAGCGCTGCATTCTGCTGGGGCAGGAAAGAATCCCGATGCTGAGCGGGCCCAACGACAATAACGAACTGCAGATCGTGCAGGGACCGGGCTGGGTGGTGTTACTGCATGAGATTAACCACGACACCCGCGTGATTCCCACGGACGGGCGTCCGCACCTGCCGCAAAGCATTCGTCAATACCAGGGAGATTCGGTCGGGCATTGGGATGGAAACACGCTAGTTGTCGATACGACGAATTTCATGGACCTGGCAAATTTTCGAGGATCCGGCGAGAAACTGCATCTGATCGAGCGCTTCACGCGCACGGCGGAGGACACAGTGCTTTACCAATTCACCGTCGAGGATCCGGAGACATGGTCGAAACCGTGGACCGCGGAAGTTCCGATGGTCAGGACAGAAGGACCGGTATACGAGTGGGCCTGCCACGAAGGCAATACGATGATATCCACCATCTTGAATGGGGCGCGTGTTGCGGAGGCAGAGGCCGCCAAGAAAGCCGGAAAGTAACAAATGGGAGGAATCATGAAAGCGCCATTGGCCGCGTTGGCGGCCCTTACGATGATCGTTACGCTGGCGCCGGCGCCGGCCGCCGGACAGACGTTGTCGCCTGCCGCGAAAGCGGTCAAGGCCGGCAAGCCTTGGACGCCGCCGCGCACCGCCGACGGCCATCCGGACCTGGAAGGGGTCTGGACGAATAACACGGTTACCCCCCTGCAGCGGCCGAAGGCAGTCGCCGGCAAGGAGTTTTACACGGAAGCCGAACTAGAGGCGCTGACAAAAAAGGAAAACGACCGGCTCGCCAAGAACGAGGAAGAGGGCCTTCCCACCGAGCCGGGAACCGCCGCGGACGTGCATTATGACTTTAGCGAGTATGCTCTCGACCGCGGTCAGGCCAAGATGGTCTGGAACCGCCGGACTTCGATTATTACGGGTGCGGACGGCACCATTCCGCCGCTGACTGCCGAGGCGCGCCAACGAATTGCCGAGCGCCGCGCCAAGGCCAAGGGCCATGAATTCGATGGTCCCGAGAACCGGCCAATCGGCGCCCGCTGCCTGGCGCGGGAAAATGTAGGCCCGCCCCTGCTGCCCACTGCCTACAACAGCAATCTGCAAATCGTGCAAGGCGCCGGGTATGTGGTAATCGAAACCGAGATGATTCACGATGCGCGCGTCATTCCGACCGACGGCCGCAGCCACATTTCGAAGAACATCCGCCAATGGTATGGCGATTCCGTCGGCCACTGGGATGGCAATACGCTGGTGGTGGACACGACGAACTTCACGAACCTGAGCCCGTTCGAGGGGGCCGAGAATCTGCACGTAGTCGAACGCCTCACGCGGGTCGACAACGATACGATCCTGTACCAGTTCACGGTAGAAGATCCGGGTATGTGGACCAAGCCGTGGTCCGGGGAACTACCCATCACGAAGGTTCAAGGGCGGATCTACGAATACGCTTGTAACGAAGCGAATTACGGGTTGGCGAATACGCTGCGCGGCGCCCGGGTGGCCGAGGAAGAAGCCGCCAAGAAAGCAGCAGGCAAGTAGGGTAAACTCAATCTCTGACAGGGAGTGACCGATGAGAACGAAAGTACTCGCAGCGATTATTGGCGCCGGCCTGCTGCTGGCAGCCGTGCCTGTGTGGGGGCATCACGCGTTTGCAGCGGAATTCGATCAGAACAAACCGCTGAAATTGAAAGGAACCGTGATCAAGTGGGAGGTGAGTAATCCCCACTCCTGGATCCACATGGAAGTCAAAGGCGACGATGGCAAGGCAGTGACCTGGATGGTGGAAGGCGGGAGTCCGAACAACCTGTACCGGCTGGGATTCACGAAGGATTCTCTTCCGGCAGGAGCGGAGATCGTGGTGGACGGCTATCAGGCCAAGGACGGCTCGACGCGCGCGGTCGGAAAGAACGTAACCTTCGCCGACGGCCGACGGCTGTTCCTCGGACTTTCGGCGCTGGAGAGCGATCCTTCGAGTAAGAAGTAAGACCAACTCCTTCCGATTTACGCCTCGCGGGATGGAGCCATGCTCCGTCCCGCCGAAGCGGCTTTCCTTCTCCCATTTACTCTAAGAATAAGTCGATTTGGGCAGGGCTCCCTTACCGCCGCGGTTCTGTGTCCGTTGAGGGATGCGCGCGCGCCCGCGCGGGCCGGGCGCGGGCGTAGTATGTAAGCGTGAGGCGATTGAGAAGATGAACAGCCGTTGGGTGCTGGTGGCCGGGTTCGGCGGTCTGCTGCTGCTGATGACCTTCGCCGGCGCCGACATGCTCGGAACCCTCGGGGGCATTCAGAGTTCAAACGATAATATCCGGGAAGACTTTCTGCTGCGGACGCACGTGTTGGAACGGATTCGCACGGATCTTTACGTTTCCGGCACATATGTTCGCGATTACCTGCTCGAGCCGGAAAGCGGAAAGGCGGAAGGGCATCGCTATAGCCTTGTCGAGACCAAGAAGGACATGGATACGGCGCTGGACGAATACCGGCGCCTACTGACGGTCCAGGAATCGCGAACGTTCCAACGTCTGACACAGGAACTGGGGAACTATTGGAACGTCCTGGATCCTGTTTTTCATTGGAGCGCGGAAAAACGGATGCGGGACGGCTTTCCGTTTTTGCGCGACGAGGTGTTCCCGCGGCGTATGGTGATGCTGGGAATCGCCGACCAGATCCGTGACATTGATGAATCCCAACTGAATGCCGCGAAGCTGCTGGGACAGCGAACTTATTCGCAATTCCGCCAGCGTCTGACCGTCACTCTGGGCCTGACTATCGGTGTTGGCGCGCTGCTGGCTGTTTTCTGCATGCGCAAGATCCTGCAGCTGGAGCATGCGACGTCGAAGCACTTTCAGGAAATCGAGAATGCGCGCGCGGAATTGCAGCAACTCTCGGCGCGGCTTCTGGCGGCCCAGGAGGAAGAGCGGCGCTCGATCTCTCGCGAATTGCACGACGAAGTAGGCCAGGCCTTGACAGGCGTGCTGGTCGAGATGGCCAACCTGTCTACTTTGATTCGCGCGCGCGATCTCGAGGGAGTTGACGCGAAAGCCGGCGAGATTAAACGCGAGGTGGAAGGCTCGATCAGCGTCGTTCGCAATATGGCTCTCCTGCTCCGTCCGTCGATGCTCGATGATCTGGGCCTGTTGCCCGCGCTGGAATGGCAGGCGCGCGAGGTCGGCAAGCGCAATGGCTTATGGATCAAGGTGGATGCCGAAGAAGTCTCCGAACAACTGCCGGAAGAACACAAGACTTGCGTCTATCGCATCGTGCAGGAGGCTCTGCACAATATCGTCCAACACGCCGGAGCGCGCAGCGTCAGCGTCACCGTGCGCCAGCATCCGGGCAGTCTGGCGGTCACGGTTCGCGACGACGGCAAAGGCTTCGATCCGCGCCGCCAACGCGGCATGGGCCTGCTCGGTATCGAAGAGAGAGTCGGCCACCTCGGCGGCACCCTCACGGTGGAATCGCAGCCGGGACAAGGAACTACCCTGCATGTGAAGCTGCCGCTGATGAAGGTTGCGGCATGACGACGGTCCAAATCGTTCTCGCCGACGACCACACCGTGGTGCGGAAGGGCCTGCGCCTCCTGCTGGAGAGCGTGCCGCAGTTTCAGGTGGTGGCCGATGCGGCGGACGGACGGCGGGCGGTAGCCTTGGTTGACGAGCACCGGCCGGATGTCGTCGTCATGGATATCGCGATGCCGATCCTGAACGGCATTGAGGCGGCGCGCCAGATCTCCATCAAGGCGCCGCAGACTGCCATCGTTTTTCTAAGCATGCATTCCGACGAAGCCTACGTGATCAAGGCCCTGAAAGCCGGAGCGCGCGCGTATCTGCTGAAGGATTCCGCCGAGAATGACCTGATCAACGCGGTTAAGGCGGTGAGTGAAGGTAAATCTTTTTTCAGCCCCGCCGTAAGCAAGATGCTCGCCGAGGATTATATGCGCCAGATGCGGGAACATGGCGTGGATGACAGTTTTGATCTGCTGACGACAAGAGAGCGCGAAATCCTGCAGTTGCTCGCCGAAGGCAAGAGTAATAAGGAGGTCGCCTCCATGCTGAACCTGAGTCTCTACACGATCGAGACCCACCGCAGCAATATCTTTCAGAAATTGAATCTGCACAGCACGGCGGATCTGATTCTGTATGCGGTGCGCAAGGGCGTGATTGCCTGACGAGCACGGGAGGGCACGGCCGCAATCCAGCATGGTGGTGGTTTTCAGCCACCCCGCGGGATTGCTGCGCCACGATAACTTCTCTGCAGACAACAGATTTGGTTTTGGCGAGGAACGTGCCCTTTGCCTTTGTGCCCGACGCCAGTAGGAGGTTGTCAATGAACGGTCCCAGCTTCCGAAAAGCGCCTTACCAGGTCTTGAGCATTCTCTGCGTCATGGTTTTGGTGCTCTTGCCGATGGGCGCGCTGCTCGCTCAGGACCCGGGGCAGCAAGCTGCGCCCGGGGCGCTGCTTCCACCCGAGCAACTCGACAACCTGGTGGCTCCGATCGCCTTGTACCCCGATTCTCTGCTCAGCCAGGTATTCGTGGCGGCCACCTATCCGCTGGAGGTTGTGGAAGCCGGCCAATGGCTGCAGCAGAATCGGAATTTGCAAGGCTTGGCGCTGGTGAATGCCGCCCAGCAGCAGAACTGGGATCCGAGCATCCAGGCTTTGGTGGTATTTCCGGATGTCCTGAATCTGTTGACCTCCAATGTGCGTTGGACTACCGATCTGGGCAATGCGTTTCTCGCACAACAAGCCGATGTGATGAACGCCGTTCAGCGGATGCGTGCGCAGGCGCAGGCATCCGGCCGGTTGAGTTCGAACAGCCAGGAGACGGTCACCACGGAAACGCAGAACGGCCAGCCGGTGATCGTGATCGCGCCCGCCAATCCACAGGTGGTCTACGTGCCCGCGTACGATCCGGCGTATATTTGGGGACCTCCCGCGTGGGGCTATTACCCACCGCTCTATTACCCGGAGTTTGGATATGGATTCGGCTCGGGCATCTTCATCGGAAGCTACTTCGGCGGCTTGGGTTGGGGCGGTTGGGGCTGGGGTCCGAACTGGTACAACTGCACAATTGTGCAGAATGGTTTCTTCTTCAACCGTTATGGCTTTCGGGGATTTCACGGTGGCTTTGACCGGGGTTATCGCGGCGGTTTCAACGGCGGCGTGTGGGCGCACAATCCGGACCACCGGCTGGGAATTCCTTATCCGAATGGCGGCGTAGCGAACCGTTTCGGCGGTGCGCGATTTGCCGGCGCCCGCCAAAGCTTCGGAAGCACACGCGGAAACTTTTCCAATTTCGGCGACCGCGGTTCAGGCGCTGTCGCGAGCCGCGGTCCGGGTTCAGTCGCCACTCCTGGCGCGCAGCAGGGCGGCTGGCGTCGTTTTGGCGAGTCCGGGATGCCCGGCGGGCGCAGCTTACAATCGGGCGTTTTAGGTAACGCGGAAAACAGATATTCCGCGCCTTCGGTAAATCGTGGTGGTTCGGGGAGCCGATTCGGAAACCCGGGATCCCAACAGGCCTACCGATCCGGTCCCGCATTCAGCGGCAACACAGCGCGCGCGTACAGCCCGAACGTGGGCGGAGGCAACGCCTACCGCTCGGCGCCTTCGTATGGCGGCGGAAGCGCGTACCGCTCGGCGCCTTGGTACGGCGGTGGAAGCGTGTACCGCTCGGCGCCTTCGTACGGCGGTGGAAGCGCGTACCGTTCCGCGCCTTCGTATGGCGGCGGCGGATACCGGTCCGCTCCCGCCTTCGGCGGCAGCGGAGTCCGCGGCAGCGGCGGCGGCAGCTTCCGCTCCGCTCCGTCGTTCGGCGGCGGTGGCGGCTTCCGCTCCGCTCCGTCATTCGGTGGAGGTGGTGGCGTCCGCGCGGCTCCGTCATTCGGCGGCGGCGGTGGCCGTTCCGCTCCATCATTCGGCGGCGGGGGCGGCGGCGGTTTTCGCGGCGGCGGCGGGGGCGGCGGCTTCCGTGGTGGCGGCGGTGGCGGGGGATCCCACGGTGGCGGTGGTGGCGGCGGACATCGCCGCTAAACGGCTGTCCCGGAGTGCGCTCCTCTAGGGGAGATGGCCGCGGTCATTGTGAAAGGGACAGGCTGCAGCCGCGTAGCCGCATTAATCATTCTTGTACCCGACCTCACAGACAACGCGACAGTTTGTGTGGCAAAAAGGGATTAGAGGATGACAGCTAAAGACAGATTCGAATCGGATCGAATCTGAGGTATTTGCTCGCTGCCAACTCGAAGTGGAGGAGGGAATGCCTCCTGACCAGCAAAGGGCCGCCCGGTATACTGGGCGGCCCTTTACATTTGTGGCTTGCGGCGAGTGAAATGACGCAAAAGGCAGTGGATCTGTCAAAGGTTCGCAAGGCGGCGCAACCCGCTTTTATCGAGCCGATGCTGGCCACGCTGACCGACGAGCGATTTTCCCGGAGAGGATGGCTTTTCGAGCCGAAGTTCGATGGCGTGCGGTGCGTGGTGATCCGCCGCGAAAGGAAGATCGAGCTGTATTCGCGCAATCGAAAATTGCTGAATGCGAAATATCCGGAGTTAGTCGAGGCCTTCCAAAAACAACAGGCAGGTCCGTTCATAATCGATGGCGAGATCGTGGCGTTCGACGGCGAGGTCACCAGTTTCACCAGACTTCAGCAGCGAATGCAGGTTCAAAACCCTTCGGCCGAGTTGCGCCGGAAGTTTCCAGTGTCTTTTTATGCCTTTGACCTTCCGTACGCGCAGAGTTACGATCTTCGGCCGCTGCCCCTGCGCGACCGGAAAGAGCTGCTGAAGACGACGGTCAAATTTGAAAAGCCGCTGCATTTTACTCCTCACCGCGAAACCGAGGGCGAGGCCTACTACCGCGAGGCGTGCGAGCGCCATTGGGAGGGCATCATTGCCAAGAACGCCGATAGCCCGTACGTCTCAGGCCGATCACGCGATTGGCTGAAGTTCAAATGCATAAACGAACAGGAATTTGTTCTCGGCGGGTACACTGATCCGCAAGGCCAGCGAACAGGTTTCGGTGCTCTGCTGGTCGGCTATTATGACCGCAAGAAGCTGAAGTACGCCGGAAAGGTGGGCACTGGCTATGACAATCTCACGCTACAGCGATTGGGAGCACGGCTTGCCGGAATGCGAACGTCCTCCAGTCCGTTTGAGGAGAACGGCGCGCCGCGTTCCGCCCACTGGGTCAAACCAAAGCTGGTGGCGCAGATCGGCTTTACCGAGTGGACCAAAGACGGAAAATTGCGGCACCCGCGCTTTTTAGGTCTGCGCGACGACAAAAAGCCAGAGGAGGTCACGCGCGAGAAATGAGAGCCGAGCAAGCTGAGACCATCCGCATCGACGGCCGCGACGTGAAGATCACCCGTCCCGAGAAACTTCTATTTCCTGAAGACGGAATCACGAAAGGGGATTTGATTCGGTACTATCAGCAGATCGGCCCGCGGATGTTGCCTTACCTGAAGGGCCGGCCGCTGGCCCTACAGCGCTATCCGGACGGAATCGCGGGTCCGAGTTTCTTCCAGAAGGCGGCCGCACCCTATTACCCGGAATGGATTAAAACAGCGACAGTCAAAAAAGTTGGCGGCACGGTCAAGCATGTTGTGTGCAATGACGTTGCGACGCTGGTCTATCTTGCCAATCAGGCCTGTATTACGCTTCATCCCTGGCTTAGCCGCGCGGATAGGCCCGATTATCCCGATCAAATGATCTTCGATCTGGATCCGTCCTCGGATGATTTCCGGTCAGTCATCGATGCAGCGCAGGTGCTCAAGGAAATTCTCGATGACCTGAAATTGCCCGCGTATCTCAAGACTACCGGCTCACGCGGATTGCATATTGCGGTGCCTCTAGATGGCAAACAGAATTTCGAATCGGTCCGGACATTTGCCAGGAAAGTGGCGGAGGTGGTGGTGGCCCGCGATCCCGCGCGGTACACGTTGGAGCAGTACAAGAATAAGCGCGACGGGCGTATTTTTGTGGATGTGAATCGCAACGCCTATGCGCAAACCGCCGTCGCGGTGTATTCGGTTCGCGCCCGCAACGGCGCGCCCGTTTCCACTCCCCTCGGCTGGGCCGAACTCCGCAAAAGAAATCTTCGTCCCGACGCTATCACCATCAAAAATGTGTTTGAGCGTCTCGACCAAATTCAGGATCCCTGGAGCAATTTCTGGAAGCACCGGGCTTCGCTCGATGAGGCCGCGAAGAAGCTTGGTTCAAATGCGTAACAGCAGCTTCCCGGTGGTCTTGCGAGCTTCCATGTCGCGGTGAGATTGCGCCGCCTCCGCCAGCGGATACTCGCGATCGATGCGCAGGGTGAGCTTGCCTTCGCCGATCCACCGAAACAAATCGGCCGCGCGCCAGGCCAGTTCTTTTGGATCCGCCACATGGCTGGCGAGAGTCGGACGCGCCAGAAACACGGAGCCGCTGGCGGTCAGGGTGCGCGTATCAAACGGGTCGATAGGCCCGCTCGCCACGCCGAAGTGAACCATCATGCCTCGGGGTTTGAGGCACTCGAATCCTTTCAGAAACGTGGCCTTGCCCACGGAATCATAGACCACGTCGACACCCGCGCCTCCGGTGAGCCGTTTCACTTCGACGACCCAATCCTGCTGGTCATAGAGAATCGCGTCACTTGCGCCTGCCTGCCGCGCCAGATCGGCTTTCGCCTGCGTCCCCACTGTCGCGATCACGCGCGCGCCGAGCATTACCGCGATTTGCACAACTAAGCGTCCTGTGCCGCCTGCCGCCGCATGAACCAGCGCGGTTTGGCCCTTCTGCAGCGGGAACGTCGAATGGGTCAGGTAATGGGCGGTCATGCCTTGTAACATAGTTGCCGCCGCCGTTTGAAGGTCGACGCCGGCCGGCACCGGCACAAGCATTTTCGCAGGCACAGCCGCATACTCGGCATAGGAGCCGCGCGTCATGCTATACGCCACGCGGTCGCCGGGCTTGAACCCGGTGACGCCCTCTCCGACTCGCTGCACGGTTCCCGCTCCTTCCGAGCCCAGCACCGCCGGCAAGGGAATCCTGTTTATCCCGCTGCGCGCGTTGAGATCGGTAAAGTTTACGCCGGAGAATGCCAGTTTGATGAGCGCTTCGCCCTTCGCGGGTTCCGGTACCGGGCGGTCGCCGAAGCGCAGCACTTCGGGACCGCCGGTCTGTTCGATGTAGACAGTCTTCATAAGGTTGGTTTCGCGTTGGCTATTATAATAGGTTCGTTCGCCTGGAGACCCGGTCATGATAATCGATGTTCACGCCCACGTTTGCGCCTCGCCCGAGTTGTATCAATGGAAGTCGGTTCAGATGTCCGCGCGGGGCGCGCATGGTTTCGCCCCCAAGAGATTCAGTGACGACTACGTTCGCGATCACGCGGACACCAAGCGCAATCTGAAGATTATGGACTCGGTGGGCACCGATATTCAATTTCTCTCGCCGCGTCCATTCCAGTTGATGCACGCGGAAAAGCCCTTGAAGATGGTCGAGTCGTGGGCGGTGGCCAATCATGACTACATCGCGCAACAGGTGAAGGCGTACCCGAAGCGTTTTCGCGGAGTTTGCGCGCCGCCGCAAGCGCCCGGTGAGCCGGTCACGCTCGGCTTTCGCGAGTTGGAACGATGCGTAAAAGAGCTCGGTTTTATCGGTCTTCTGATCGACACCGATCCGGGCGAAGGCGACAACAGCACGCCCACGCTCGCCGACGAATACTGGTATCCGTTGTGGGAAAAGATGGTCGAGCTGGATGTGCTGGGGCTCATTCACTCCAGCGGCTGCAAGCATGGCCGCGAGAGCTACAGCCAGCACTTCATCACCGAAGAGAGTCTGGCTGTGCTGTCGCTGATCAACTCGCGCGTATACGACGATTTTCCGAAGCTGAAGATCATCGTCGCGCATGGCGGCGGCTCAGTGCCTTATCAAATTGGCCGCTGGCAGGCCGACTACGTCATGAAGCAGGGCGGAGCGGTCGAGGAATTCAACCGGCGCTTGCGGCTGCTCTACTTCGATACTTGCCTTCATGCCAGGAAGTCGATCGAGATGCTGGTCGGTCTCGCCGGCAGCACCAACGTGCTGTTCGGAACGGAAAACCCGGGATCGGGATCGGCGTTGAATCCGGCGACGGGTAAAAGCTTCGACGACATCAAACCGTTGATCGATTCGATCGATTCCCTCTCCGATCAGGACCGCCGGAACATCTTCGAAGAGAACGCGCGCCGATTGTTCGCGCGCGCCCGTATTCCGGCGTCGCAAGAGACGGCAACCACCGCGAGGTAGCACGTGGCGCGCATCACTTTTGGTTTGGGAACTTCTCACGGCCCCATGCTGTCGATTCCATGGGAATACTGGTTCGACCGCGTCTCCGCGGACAAGGCGAACCCGCAGCATTTTTTCAAGGGCCAGACGTACACTTTCGACGAACTGGTGGAGTTACAGCGCCCGGAAGGGCTGGCCGCGCAGATCGCGCCCGAAATCTGCGGCGAGCGGCACACCCGGTGCCAGAATGCGATTCGGGAACTGGCCGACTTCTTCGAGCAAAACCGCCCCGATGTAGCAGTCGTTGTGGGCAACGACCAGATGGAGGTTTTCACCAGCGACCATGTCCCGGCTTTTGCCGTGTTCTGGGGTGAGTATATGGAAGGCCATCCGCGGACGCCGGAGTTCCTGGCGAAGCTCAACCGCGGCGTGGCGCGCGCCGAGGCTGACCGGACTCCGCCCGTCTACACGCAGTATCCCTGTTCACCCGATCTCGGCCGCCACATCATCCAGCACATGATCGCCGGCGGATTCGACGTCGCCCAACTGAAGAAGTTGTCTGTGGGCGAAATCGGCGTCAACTCGGCGCCGCACGCCTACGGGTTCGTCTATCGCCGCCTGATGCGCGACAAGGTGGTGCCGCATGTGCCCGTATTCGTGAATACCTTCTACCCGCCCAACCAGCCCCCGGCCGGGCGGTGCTTCGATTTCGGCCGGGGCTTGGCCCGAGCCGTTGCATCCTGGCCGCAGGATTGGAAAGTCGCCGTGATCGCGTCCGGCGGGCTGACTCACTTTGTAGTGGATGAGGCATTCGACCGTTGCGTGCTCGATGCCTTGCAGAAGGGCGATGCCGCGAAGCTGTCGAGTCTGCCTGAATCGATGTTCCAATCCGGCACCTCCGAGATCAAGAACTGGATTGCGGTGGCCGGCGCGATGGCCGAAGCCGGCCTCGGTATGAATTTGATCGATTACGTCCCGTGCTACCGTTCCGAAGCCGGCACTGGCAGCGCGATGGGTTTCGCGAAATGGGTAGCATAAAGCTTGTGCCGGTGCGGGCGCAAGCCAGAGGCTTGCGCTACCGATAGGAGCCGTATGCGTCGAATCGTATTCCTCGGAGCTATCGCTTTGGCGTTCTCCACCGCCTGGCCGCAGGCTTCGCTTCAGAAGATCACTATCAACTATCCCACGCGCACCGGCCAGGTCTGGCCGCTCTATCTCGCCAAAGAGGGGGGCTACTACCAGAAGTACGGTTTCGACGCCAATCTCGTATTCGGCGTCCACCCCGCCGGTATTGCGATGGTGGTAAGCGGCGAAGCCGTCATGACGGCCTACACGCTCGAGCAATTCATGATCGCCGCTTCCAAAGACGGCTCTCTGGTTGCGATCGGCAGCCCGTTCAAGAAGAGTCTTTTCGCTTTAATGGCGCAAAAGAATATTGCCAGCGTTCGAGATCTCAAAGCCAAGCGCGTTGGTGTCAGCCAGATCGGCGACGCGCCCTATAATTACACCAACGGTCTGATCGCGAAAGTGGGATTGAGCCCGCGCGATGTGCAGTGGGTCCCTCTCGGCGGCGATGTGAGCGTCCGCGCGGCCGCCCTGGTCAGCAATCGCGTCGATGCGGTAATGATTACTGCGCCGGTCTATTTCAAACTGGAATCGGAAGGCTTCAAGAATCTCGGAAACATCAGCGACTACGACGACATCTATGCGCCGTCCTTATACGTTTTCAAGAAATCAACCGTCATGGCCAATCCCAAAATGGCCGAGCAATTGATCAAGGCTCACGCCGAAGCCATCAAACGTTTCTACGATGACAAAGCTTTCGCGTTGAAAGCGTACCTCACCTGGGACAAGCAGGACCCCGCCGAGCAGGCGCGCGTCTACGATCATTACGCCATGGTCAGCACCTACGAGCGGGTGCCCTATATTCCCGCCGCCGCCGTGCAATACATCCTGGATCACCCCGCTGACCAGCGCGTAGAGGCCCAGATGAAGTCATTCGACTTCCGCCGCGTGATCGACAACAGCTTCGTCGGCCGTCTCGTGAAGGAAGGTTTCTTCGAGCAACTCTTCGGGCCCGGCATCAAGGCCGAAGAGGAGCGCAAGTCAAAGTTAGCGTACCGCTAGTCCGGTCGCTGGTCATTATCAAGCGGCCGTCAACAGGATCGGGGCGCCCTTGGTGATCACGAGCGTGTGCTCGTAATGCGCCGAGAGGCTTCCATCGGCCGTGCGGATGGTCCACCGGTCGCGCTGCAAAATGCCCCGACTCGTGCCGGCCGCGAGGATGGGCTCGATTGTAATGACCAGCCCTTCTGTGAGCCGGGTATGGGAACGCGGATCAAAAAAATTGGGAATGTTGGGCGGCTCGTGAATCGTGCGGCCCACGCCGTGACCACACAACTCGCGCATCACGTGAAAACCGCACCGGCCGGCTTCCTGCTCGACTGCCCGGCCGATTTCGGAAACACGGCTCCCGGCTCGCGCCACGCGTGACGCCCGGTGAAACGCGCTCTCGGCACAGCGTGCCAGGCCTCGCGCCGTTTCCCCGGATTCTCCCGCGTGGACGGTTACTGCCGCATCCGCGTAGAAGCCGTCTTTCTCCGCGACCAGGTCCAGCTTGACCAAGTCGCCGGCCTGAATTACGCGCTCGCCCGGAATCCCGTGGATGGCTTCGTCATTGACGCTGATACATAGCGCTCCCGGGAAGCCGTATATTTTCGGAGGGGCCGACTCCGCCCTTGCATCAGCCAGCACCCGCGCGCCGATCTCATTCAGTTCGCGCGTCGTAATGCCCGGACGCACGGCCGCCGCCGCAGCGTCCAGCGCCTGCCGGACGATTTTTCCAATCGCCCGCAACTTTTCAAATTCAAGGCGAGACCGAATCGACATGATTGCGCACGGGGCCCCTCAATTATACTGAGGTGCGGGCAGGCACATGGCCGGGCGGACCACTATCGACGTCTCCAAAATCATCGAGGAGCAGAAACTCGGCCGTTTTCTCATCGGCCTGGTGTTAATCTCCTGGATCATCACCTTCTTCGATGGACTCGATTCCAACCTGATCAGCTTCGCCTCACCCTACTTCGCAGCCGAGTTCCATCTGAGCAGAGTGCAGACCGGCAACATCTTCAGCATGGGACTGTTGGGCACGTTGATTGGCGGCTTCATCCTCGGGTACGCCGGTGACCGCATCGGCCGCCGTCCGACTGTGATCCTCGCAACCGCGGCCTTCGGCATTCTTACGATCTGCTTTTATCTGGCCAACAGCTATGAGGCGCTGTTCGCCCTGCGGCTGACCAATGGTATTCCGCTGGGCGGCATGCTTCCACTGGCTTGGGCGCTCAATATCGAATACGCGCCGAAGCGCTACCGCGCCACCATCGTCACCGTAATCATGATGGGATATTCGCTGGGAACAGCACTGGGCGGACCAGTCGCCATCTGGCTCATCCCCAAATTCGGGTGGCGCGCAGTCTTCCTCTTCGGCGGCATCGCCGCCATTGTCAGCGCCGCGATCCTGTATGCCGTGCTGCCCGAATCGATCCGCTTCCTCGCCAGCAAGGGGCAAGAGCCCCGACGTATCGCCGCCATCATCCGCCGGTTCGCGCCGGACCGCGATATTCCGGTTAACGCCGAGTTCATCGTCGGCGATGAGGCAGGACAGGCCCGGAATTTTAACCCCGCGCTGCTTTTCCGTGGTGAGCTGCGCTGGATCACTCCTATGATCTGGGTCGCCTATATCTTCAGCTCCATGGCGGTATTCTTCATCGTGAACTGGACGCCGCTCGTATTCGAGGCACTCAAATTCAGTCGAACCGAAGCGGCCGCGGCCGCTTCGATGAATTCCCTCATGGGCGCGCTCGGCGGTCTCGCGCTGATGCGCTTCACCGACAGGCGGGGCGCTATCGCGATCACCATCATGCCGGTGCTGACTGCGATTCTTCTGCTGTTCGCCGGATTTGTCGCCATTGGACACAATGCCTTCCTGGTGTTGAGCGCGCTCATCGGCGGCTTTCTGATCGGCGGCCACTTTGGCATGCACAGCATCTGTGGAATTTTTTATCCGAGTACCTATCGTGGCAATGGCGCAGGGTGGGCGACGTCGGTGGCCAAGATCGGCTCGGTGGCCGGCCCGATTCTCGGCGGCATGATCCTGTCCACCAGCCTGCCTGTGCGCAACATCTATGCAGTTCTTGCCATATGCCCTGTGGTATTCGCGTTCTGCATTTACATTGTGGGCCGCAGGCACACGCGCATTCTCGGCCGAGAGATGTTGGCGGCGGATCCGGTGCTTATCCCTGAACAAAAACCCGCCTAGCGGCTCATTTGTTTCACGTAAGTAGCTGTTTATACGGCATTTAGCATATCTCGGCCGGTCGCTCGACAGGCTGGCCCTGAATTTGCTACAATACAATCTGATTTTTAGTGTGGTACATTCTGATCCCCCTACTTCCTCCCTGCACCCGCCAATTCCCGCACTGTTCCTGAGGAGATAACGCTAAAACCATATGGCTTCCAACACATTCTCGCAAGGCGCCCAAGTGGAGCATCTGAAGTTCGGTCTGGGCACCGTTCTATCCAGCAGCGAAGAGCGCATTGTGATCAAATTCGACGATCATGGCGAAAAGAAATTTGTGACCAACCTGGTAATGGGCAGTTTAAAAAAGAGCGATCGGCAGCCGCCCGCCGAAAAGAAGGGTACGCGCCGCAAGAAGTCTACGCCAGTAAGCGCGTAGCAGCAGCTCAGGATTCGAGAGGTTTTTTCGTTTGAACGCACGCCAAAAACGGTTATTTGAGGAGGCCCGGAAACGCAATCCGAACCTCCAGATTCCCACCGACACGCAAGCCACTGCAGACTGGACTGAAGCCGATTTGGCTTTGATCAAGCAAGGTGTCGGCGATAAGACCAGCCGTCCGCAAGGAGCCGCGGAAGCGGCCGATGCCAGCGGGGAAGCGCCCACAGGCGAACAGGCGGGGAGCGTGGTCACGTATTTCGAAGCCAAGGGCTTCGGGTTTTTGCGCCCGGACGACGGCGGCAGAGACATCTTCTTTCACGTGTCGCGGCTAGCCGAAGGCCTAGCCACGGATTTACGGCCGGGTACGCGGGTTCTTTATGAGCTCGGCATGGACCGCACAGGGAAGATGGCGGCCAGCAGCATCCGCATTGCTCCTCCTCCCCCGGCTTAACCGGGTATAATAAGAACACCGCCGACGCGTCTCCGCAACGCTATCCGTGCGGGGGTGCACAGCTCTCATGTTCGACAATCTATCGGAAAAACTGCAGCGCGTTTTTAAAAACCTGCGCGGCGAAGGCAAACTCTCAGCCGAGAACATGGAGAGCGCTCTGCGCGAAATCCGCATGGCGCTGCTCGAAGCCGACGTCAATTTCCGGGTTGTCAAACAGCTGATCGAGAACATCAAGCAGAAAGCGATGGGCGAAGAAGTGCTCACCGCGCTCTCGCCGTCGCAGCAAGTCATCAAGATCGTTCACGAAGAGCTGATTAAGATTCTGGGCAGCCACGAGGCAAAGCTGCGGTTTGCCAATGATCCACCCAGCGTATTTCTGATCGTCGGGCTGCAGGGTTCGGGTAAGACTACTTCATCGGGCAAGCTGGCGCGCTGGCTGTCGAAGAACGGACACCGTCCTCAGTTGGTGTCGGTCGACGTATACCGCCCGGCCGCGCGCGAGCAATTGAGAATTGTCGCCCGCGATGTCGGCCAGCCCATTTACGAAGGGGCTCCCGGCGAGTCTCAGCCGCTTGACCTGGCGAAGTCGGCGCGTCGCGAATGCGTGCAGGCGGGCCGCGATGTGCTGATTGTCGACACCGCCGGACGGTTGCATATCGACGATCAGCTCATGATCGAACTGCAGCAGCTTAAAGAGCAGCTCAATCCCGTCGAGATCCTGTTCGTGGCCGACGCCATGACCGGGCAGGACGCCGTCAAATCGGCCGATGAGTTTCACAAGCGCCTCGGAATAACCGGCGTGATCCTGACCAAGATGGACGGCGATGCCCGCGGCGGCGCTGCGCTCTCGATCCGCAACGTCACGGGCCAGCCCCTCAAGTTTGTCGGTATCGGTGAAAAGCTGGACGCGCTGGAGCCCTTTCATCCCGATCGTGCGGCCAACCGCATTCTCGGCATGGGAGATATCCTCTCCTTCATCGAGAAGGCGGAGGAGGCGATCGATAAGAAAAAAGCCGTCGAAATGCAGCGGAAGCTCATCGAAAATGAGTTCACGCTGGAAGACTTTCGCGACCAGCTTCGCCAGATCCGCAAGCTGGGCCCCCTCGGTTCTTTGCTTGATATGATGCCTAAGGTTGGCATGCTCAAAGATTTGAAAGACGTCAAGATCGAGGAGAAAGAAATTAATCGGGTGGTTGCGATCATCGATTCGATGACGCCGCACGAGCGCGATAATCACATGATCATCAACGGCAGCCGCCGCCGGCGCATCGCCAAAGGCAGCGGCACGTCGGTGCAGGATGTGAACCAGTTATTGAAGCAGTATGCTCAGGCCAAGAAGATGATGAAAAGCTTGTCCGGCGGCCTGATGGGTAAGAAATTTGGGAAGATGAAACTGCCGGCCGGATTCCCTTTCGGCCAAATGGGTGGTTAATCGTTTGGAGATCAGATGCTTATGATTCGTCTGGCGCGGTTTGGCGCCAAAAAGAAGCCGTTTTATCGCGTGGTGGTCATCGAAAAGGAGCGCGCCCGCAACGGCCGCAACCTCGAAGTGCTGGGACAATACAATCCGGTTACGAGTCCCGCCCAAGTCAACCTGAAACACGATCGCCTGGAGTATTGGACCAACCATGGCGCCCAGATGTCGGACACCGTAAAGCGCCTGGTTCAGGCCCATCCCTCTACAAGCACACCACCGGCCGCGTAAGTGTAACAAAGCGGACGATTACTGCCCCGTTTGCCGCGTTAACATGGTTCTGGAGGCGGGGTGCATGAAACAGCTGATCGAAGACATCGCGAAAGCCCTGGTTGATATCCCCGATGATGTTTCGGTTCGTATGGTGGAGGGCGAGCAGGTCACAGTTCTGGAACTGAAAGTGGCGCCCAGTGATTTGGGAAAAGTTATCGGCAAGCAGGGCCGCACGGCCCGTTCCATCCGCACCATCCTGGGCGCGGCCGGAATGAAGCTCAATCGCCGCTTCACGCTGGAAATTCTCGAGTGACAGAGCCGGAACCCGGATGGGTGACGGTTGCGTTACTGGGAAAAACGCGCGGGAACCGCGGCGAAATCACGGCTCTCCCACTGAGCAGCAAGCCCGAACGGTACCAGGATCTCCGTACCGTTTACCTGTTTGGCTCCGGTCAACGGCACGAGGTGGAATCAGCATGGTTTCACGACGCCACGCTGATTCTAAAGTTTCGAGGGATCGATAGCATCTCGGATGCCGAGAAGCTGTCGGGCGCCGAGGTGCGGATTCCCGGGAGCGAACGAACGCCCCTGGAGGCCGGGGAGTTTTTCCAAACCGATCTTGTGGGATGCGAGGTGATCGAGCGCCCGACCGGCGCGTGCCTTGGCCGTGTTACAGACTGGCAGGACTCGGGCGGTTCCGGGCTGCTGGTGGTGGAAGGCAGTCTGTTGATTCCTTTCGCCCGCTCAATTTGCGTTGAAATCGATCCTGCCGCGCGGCGAATTGTCGTGGTATTGCCGGAAGGATTAAAGGACCTCAATCGATCGTGACCTTTCATGTGCTGACGATCTTTCCCGAGTTCTTCGAAGGACCGTTCGCGCACGGTGTGGTCAAGCGAGGCAGGGATGCGGGCTTGCTGGATATCCGCATTCACAACCTGCGCGACTGGACCTTCGACGCGCATCGTACCGTCGATGACCGCCCGTTCGGGGGCGGCGAGGGTATGGTGTTGAAGCCGGAGCCGATTTTTCTGGCTGTGGAATCTATCTGGCCGCAAAGGAACCCCGGGCGTCGCGTGGTGCTCCTGTCCGCACAAGGGCGTCCCTTCGACCAGACGATGGCCAATCGTCTGAGCCGGGAATCCGAGCTGTTGTTGATTTGCGGCCGCTACGAAGGTGTGGATGAGCGCGTCGCCGAGCATCTGGCGGATGACGAAATCTCGATCGGAAATTACGTGCTGAGCGGCGGCGAACTGGCGGCGGCGGTCGTCATCGACGCGGTAGCGCGGCTGGTTCCGGGGGTTCTGGGCAATGAAAGCTCAACCGCCTTCGAGTCATTCCAGGACACCGGCCATGGCGCCGGGCTGCTCGATTGTCCGCATTGGACGCGGCCGGCGGTGTTTCGCGGCTGGAATGCGCCCGAAGTGCTGCTGAACGGCAACCACGAGGAAATCCGCCGGTTCCGGCGCCGGGCCGCGCTGTCTAAAACCGAGCGTCTTCGACCCGATCTGATTCAGGGCGCAAGCTACGGTAAGATAGAGGATTAAGGAAATTGTCATGCAGAACGCCTTGTTGACCAAATATATACAGAAGAATAAGCGCGCCGCCGACCTCCCGCAGTTTCGGCCCGGAGACACCATCAGGGTCCACGTCAAAATCAAGGAAGGCGATAAGGAACGTCTGCAGGCGTTCGAAGGCACGGTAATCGCTCGCAACAATACCGGGCTGGGAGAGAGCATCACGGTTCGGAAAGTGAGCTTCGGCCAAGGGGTAGAACGAATTTTCCCGGTTCACGCAAAAGTCATCGATCATATCGATGTGGTCCGTACCGGCCGGGTGCGCCGCGCCAAGCTATATTACCTGCGTGATCTCAAGGGCAAGGCCGCCCGTCTCCGCGAGCGCGAATAGCGGCCGGAGGGTTTTCATGCGACCCGAGGCGGCGGGGAGCAAATTCCGTTGCGAATCCAGCTGGGAACGCGAGTTGCAAGCCCGTGGTTTCCATGCCGTGGCTGGTGTGGATGAAGTCGGCCGCGGCGCGCTGTTCGGCCCGGTTGTAGCCGCGGCTGTCATTCTTTCGCCGGACCGTCCGGTCCGCGGACTGAACGACAGCAAACTGCTGGAGGCCGACCGCCGCGAAGTGCTTGCAGGCCGCATCCGCGAACGCGCGGTCGCCTGGGCAATCGGGGCGGTGGATGCCGCCACCATCGATTCCGTTAACATTTATCAAGCGTCACGAATGGCCATGCGGCTGGCCATCGGCCGTCTTCATTGCGTGCCGGATTTTGTTCTTACCGACGCCGTCCCTCTGGAAATTCCATTTCCGCAAAGAGCCTTGATCAAGGGCGATGCCCGCTGCCATGCGATCGCCGCGGCCTCGATTGTCGCCAAAGTCTACCGCGATGCCTGCATGCGCGCCTGGGACGCGGTGTTTCCGCAATACGGGCTGGCGGAACATAAAGGCTATGCCACTCCCGAGCACCGCCGGGCGATTCGCGAGTATGGTCTAACGCCGCTGCACCGGTTGAGCTACGAGCCGGTTCGCGCGCATTCGTTATTTCCGCTGGAATTTGATTCCCAAATGCAGCTGTTTGAAACGGCGGCCGGCTCATGATGCCGAATAAGCCCGGATCCGAAGAGGTGTCGGCGGGTTCCGCCGAGCGCGTCGCGACCCCGGTGATCGTGCAGCAGCCCGTCTATCACTGGTATCAGAAGATGTGGGCTGTGCTGCTGGTGACATTCTGTCTCGAGATCGGATTTTTCCTGGTGATTTTTCCGTGGACGTCTTACTGGGAAACGAACTACTTCTCTCAAATCGTGCCTGGTTGGCACCTGTACTGGTACAACAGCTATGTTCGGGGAGCGGTGAGCGGGCTCGGCGCGCTCGACCTGTACATTGCCTTTATCGAAGTCCTTCGCTTGCGCCGTTTTGCCAGACGGCGCTAACCCGAGACGCAAAAAAAGAAGCGGCCGGTCTTGTTAGGAGGGATGTTGCACCGAGGATAAGGCACCGACCGCTTTAAAGTCGGCGTGTTCTCACGCACGCCGGACGACCGTTCACCATCCTAATCGAAAGCCAGTTCGCCGCGGAACTATCTTTTGGATATGGCTTTGCGCGAAACTCGCGTGTGCAATCCATGCTCTGTGGTTGCCTGCGTCCTGCGGATGGTTTCTCTGCGCACTATGGAATTCTCGATGCAATGTATGCCGGACCTCTGACTGTTGCAGAGAGAGGCGCCCATGCGCACATTAGTACGAAAGATGTTTGCCGGCGTGCTGGAATTCGCACTCGCCACGGCTTTTACCGGAGGAGCGAATGCCCAGATGCTCACGCTCACTCACTTCCCAAGTCCCGCCGATTTTCCAGTGTTAAGCGCGCTCGGCTACGATGCCGCCGTGATTACTTTCAATCCGAATCGGCCCACCAGCTGGCAACCCGTGCTGGACGCGGCGGCCGCCGCCGGCATCAAGCTGATTGCGGGCGGCTACCCTGCTCCCTACCAGTTGAATAACGGAAACTGGACAATCACTAGTTCGGGAATTGCGATGTTGAATCTTCTTCAATCGCGACCGGATGTGGTGATCGCGCTTTACGTATTCAATGAGCCCTACTACACCAATCCGTATACCTCGCAAGTCAGCCCGTGTGGATATTTCTCCGCCGACGATCTACGAGCGCTCCGGAATGCCATTCAGGGAGTATGGCCGGGCGCCAAGATTTATCATGACCTGGGCAATCCCGCGGCATGGGCTCCGAGTGGAAGCTATGCCGCGATAACCCCCTGCGTGGGCAACAAATACGCCGACCAGACCGGCATAGCCGATTACGTTGGGATCTGGGAATATCCTTTCACGCCGGCGGGCGCCAATACGGCCCGGGCATTAAGCGTCTTGTCGGCCGGCGTCACCTTCGTTCTCAATTCCATGCAGCCGGCTTTGCCGATCAGTCTCAATCAGGTGTTCGCCTGCCCTGGTTGTGCACCGAACCTCGTCTTTCCATCGCGCCAGCAGATGCTCAGTTGGAACTGTGCCACACGCGCGCTGCCAGTTGCGGGAGTCGATTGGTATGCGTGGCGCGCGTTCATACCAACCTACTCGGAAGGGCTAAGCGATCATAAGCCCTATTGGCCCTTGACTACAGCCGACGCGTGCAAACCAGGTATGGGTCCCGATCTGATTGGAGTCTCCTCGGCGAACAGTCTCCCGTTTGTCGCTCCGGATTCCATAGTCTCCGTCTATGGCGCGAATTTAGCATCGACCACAGCAATTGCCGAGTCTCCTCTTCCCACATCGCTTCAAGGCATGACCTTGCAGATCCGGGATCGGAAAGGGGCTGCGACGAATGCTCCTCTCGCTTTCGTCTCGGCAAGCCAGATTAACTTCGTGATGCCCGCGGGTCTCAGCGTGGGGCAAGCGGCGTTGAGCTGGATGGGTGCGCACGGGCCTGTGGCGCTTGGGACCGTCCTGGTTCGGAGTGTGGCGCCCGCCCTGTTTTCCGCGGATGGATCAGGCGCCGGCGCGGCGGCGGGAACGGTCGTACGCGTCGGGGGCAATAACCAGCAATCGATTACTCCCATATTTCAGTGCACAACCTTGGCCTGCAACTCTGTGCCGATCGATTTAAGCGCCGGTGGCTCAGTTTTTCTGACGTTGTACGGAACCGGCATTCGTAATTATGCCAGTGGAGTTACTTGTTCCATCAATGGTGTCAGCGTTCCGGTAGCGGCGGTGGGCCCCCAGGGTTTCTACCAGGGTTTGGACCAGGTGAACATCGGACCGGTAGCCGGGCTGGGCGGGAGCGGTGAAGTCGACCTGGTGCTGACAGTCGATGGCATTCAATCCAACGCCGTGCGTGTGAGTTTCCAATAAACTCCTTTGCCTCGTATGAAGGCTCACCGAGAACGGCTTCGTGGGCCTTCCCCTAGACGAGCCAGTGTGGTACTTGGAAAGAAGGCGGCTTCTACCGAAGCGTGCCACCGAACGTGAATACTTCGGATTGGGAGATTGCATGCAGATCAGGCAAGCCACAGCGGATTTATCAGTATTCACCTCAGGTCTGAAAAAGCGAATCATTCCTGCGAAAGCCATTCTGCACGATTTCCGAATCGGCCCTGGGCACGAAGGTTTGGCCCCCCACAATCCTGACGTCGTTTCGTTCCACTACGAGGGAGAAATTTACTTCAACGTAAAGCACGAGATTGTGGAACGAACGGTTATCGTCGGCGCCGGCTCCAGTCCGATCCTCGATCTCGGCTAATCCTGCTCCACAAAAAGATACCGTACGTTCTTTTCCGGTCCCGGCGAAGCGCGTCCGTAGATCCCCCGACGGAAATGAAGCCGGGCGGCGTCTCTTCTTTATCGGTCAGATATTTATTGGATTTACTTGAGTGAACGCCTTCCTCACAATCAAAACAGGCTTTTATTCAAAATACCTCCGGAGGGACTCACCTATGGCCGTTTCAATTGCTGTTCCGCAACAAAACCCCTTGGAAGATTTATTGGCGAACCTTCCAAAGGCCAACGCGGTGGAGTACCGCAGAGGCCAGTTGATTTATAATGCTGCGCAATCATCGGATCGCGTTTACCTTGTCACCGATGGCAAAGTGATGGTTTCGCGTATCGTGAACACGGAAAAACAAGTGGTGGTGGATGTCTGCCAGCCGCCTGAACTTTTCGGAGAAGCGGCGCTGGTGAATTGCTTCTCTCGAGGTGAACAGGCTCTGGCTCTGGAAAACTGCAAGGTCATGAGCTGGCCCGCGGCGGATATCCTGGATCGAGTGACCCGCCAGAGCCATCTGGGAATCGTGTTCCTGCAGGTGCTCGCCCAGCGGGAAGCGGAGTTGACCTGGCGCATGGAGAGTCTGGCCGTCGATACCATTCACGTCAGGGTCGCCCGCTCGCTGATCCGCTTGTCCGGCCGCATCGGAACGCGGCAGGAGGATGGCTCGGCGAAAATGGCCCCTCTGACGCACAAGATGCTTTCCCAGTACATCGGCAGCACGCGAGAAATCGTAACCCACCACATGACGGAGTTCCGCAAGTTGGGTTATTTGAATTACTCGCGAAACGGAATCGTCATCTACCGCGACGCTCTCATCGAGTGGCTGCAGCGGAATTCGCACGGCCGGTTCACGGCTTGGAGTTGATTCCCGGCCGCTTTTGCCACGTTCGGCGCTGCGCAATCGTCGCAATTGGCCTCGCGCTTGCAGTGTAGGTCAGCCTGAGTCATTGCAAGTCCCCGAAGGAGAGATTCGATGAGTGCTACTCCACAGATGCGCCACCGCCATCTGGGCCAGACTGGCGAAACTGTGTCGATGTTAGGGCTGGGGGGTTCGCATTTCGGCGAGTCCGCTCTATCCGACGCCGAGGCGGTGCGCATCATTCGCTCGGCAATCGACGGCGGCCTGACATTCATGGACAATTCTTGGGACTATCACGACGGCCGGAGCGAGATACGGCTTGGCAAAGCGCTCAAGGATGGTTACCGTGCGAAGGCTTTTGTCATGACCAAAGTAGATGGCCGCACGAAGAAGGAGGCCTCCCGGCAATTGGATGAGTCGCTGAAACGCCTGCAAACCGACCACGTGGATCTCCTGCAACATCACGAGATCATTCGCTTCGACGACGCGGACCGTATTTTCGACCGGGGCGGGGCCATGGAAGCTTTCCTGGAGGCGCGGCAGGCGGGGAAGATCCGCTACATCGGCTTCACCGGCCACAAAGACCCGCACGTGCACCTTTATATGCTGGACAAGGCCAAGGAGCACGGGTTCCATTTCGATACCGTCCAGATGCCTCTCAATGTCATGGACTGGCACTTCCGTAGTTTTGAGAAGAATGTCCTGCCGCGACTCGTGGCGGAAGGCATCGGCGTCCTGGGCATGAAGAGCATGGGAAGCGGCCCCATTCTCAAGAGCGGCGCGGTCACGCCCGTCGAATGCTTACAATACGCTCTGAGCTTGCCGACATCGGTGGTAATTACCGGCATCGATAGCGCGAAGATTCTGGACCAGGCTTTCGAAATAGCGGGCAACTTCCAGCAGTTGACCGAAGCCCAGATGAACGCTCTGCGAAACAAAGCGAGCGCCGCCGCCCGCGATGGCCAATACGAATTGTTCAAGACCAGCTCGCATTTCGATGCAACGGCGGAGCATCCCGAATGGCTCGGCGACGAATCCGAGCGAGTCAAAGAACTCGTCCAGGTGTGAGTCCATGCCCTCCAGCTGCGACGTCGCGGTAGTGGGAGCGGGCGTCGCCGGCCTTACGGCTTTGGGAATGCTGGAGCAGGCCGGCGCTGAGGTTCAATGCTTCGAAGCCCGGGATCGCGCGGGTGGCCGCATCCTCACGCTTCATGATCCCGCGGCTGCGGTGCCTGTCGAATTGGGCGCCGAGTTTGTGCATGGGCGCCCTCCGGAAATCTGCGACCTGGCGGCCCAGGCGTCTCTCGCGGTGGCGGAGCGCAGCCGGCGGGCCGTTTATCTCGAGGAAGGTCGAATTCGGGACAGCCGGATTGGTGACGAGGTTCAACAGCTCCTCTCCGATCTTCAGGCCAGGGAGCAACCCGATAACGATGAGAGCTTCGCTGATTTTCTGGCCCGATCTCCCTATGCCGACGAAGTCAAACGATGGGCCTCCGCTTACGTGGAAGGTTTTAATGCAGCGCGCAAGGAAATCATCAGCGCCGCCGCGCTGGCGCAAGATGCCCGGGCAGCGGAACAGATCGACGGGGAGCGTTTGTTCTCCTTCGTCAATGGATATGACTCGCTAATCAACCTCCTGAGTCAACCCATCCGGAAGGGAACCCTGTGGCTCGGCACCATCGTCGAAGCCGTCGAGTGGGAGCCGGCGAAGGTGACACTGCACATCCGTGCCGGCGCGTCCGGTCAGCGCGAGACACTGCGTTGTCGCCGGGTAATCTTCACGATTCCACTCGGCGTGTTGCAGGCCAAGCCAGGCGCAATCGGAGCAGTCCAATTTAATCCGCCGCCCGGCCGGATTCTGGAGGCGGCCGCTTCGCTCGAATCGGGTCACGTGTGGCGCGTCACATTGAGATTTGAGAGCCCGTTTTGGGAGAAGAAGCAGGAATTCTCAGCTGCAAAATTCTTCTATAGCCAGGATGCGGTGTTTCCGACCTGGTGGAATGCGGGACCCCCTGGAGTTCCCATCATCACCGGTTGGAGCGCGGGGCCGGCGGCTGATGGGATCGCGGGTTTGACCGCGACAGAAATCCCCGCGCGAGCAACGGCAAGTCTGGAGCACATCCTCCGGATTCGCGCGTCGCCGCTACGAGCGGCCTACTTTCACGACTGGCAGAGCGATCCGTTTTCCCGCGGCGCTTACAGCTATAGTCCAGTCGGGGCGCTCGCCGCCCGTGACATACTGGCGCAACCCGTGTGCGACACTCTCTATTTCGCCGGCGAAGCGACTGAGAACGCCGGCCATAGCGCCACCGTCCACGGAGCGATAGCGTCAGGACGCCGGGCGGCCCGCCAGATACTTTCGGCCAGCCCGGCCTAGTTCTGGACCAGTTTACGGGTTGGCGCCGATACGAGTGCCGATGACTTCTCCCGAGACGATCAATTCGACGCGCCGGTTCTGCTGGCGGCCCGCCGCCGTATTATTTGGCGCAATCGGGCGCGTATCGCCGAAGCCCGACGAGGAGAGGCTGTCGGGAGGCACCCCTTGGCCACTCAAGTAATCGACCACCGCCCCGGCGCGCTTCACCGAAAGCTTCTGGTTGAACTCCACAGTTCCGGTGCTGTCCGTGTGCCCCTCAGCCGCCAATTTCAATCCGGGATGAGCGAGCACGATACCCGAGAGCTTCGCCAGCTTCTCGCGCGCTACCGGCCGCAGTGTAAATTGCCCGCTGTCGAATAGAACATCCGCCATCGTGACCACCAGGCCGCGATCGGTGTCCTTGGTTTCCAGAACCGCGTTGAGCTGCTGCAGAAGCTGTGCGCGAAGCTGCTGCTTTTCCAGTTCCGCCTGCTGGCGGAGACGCTCGGATTCCGCCGCCTCACGCTGAGCTTTCTCGGCGGCCGCCGCGGCCTGCGCCTGCGCGGCTTCTGCCTTTGCCCGCTCCGCCGCTTCCTTGGCTGCAGCCAGTTCGGCAACCAGGCGTTTCTGGTCGGCTGCCGCCTTCTCGGCTTCCGCGGTCACACGCGCGGCCTCAGCGGTCGCTTTGGCGGCTTCCGCCTGCGCCCTGCGCACCTCTTCGGCCTTGCGTTCCGCTTCCGCCTGTTCGCGCTGCCGCAACTCCTCCCCGGCCTGCCGCTTCGCCTCGGCTTCACGCGCCGCGGCCGCTTCCCGTTCCTTCTGCAAAGCCTCGTCTTCCTGTCTCTTCACCGCGATCACGCGGGCATCTTCGGCGGTTTGCACCGTCTCGCGCGCGATCATGATGGCCGGCTTGCGCTGCTTCTGTTGCAGATATTTCTCGGATTGTTGAATCGTGGCCAGCGCTTTTTGGAACGCGTCGCTCGCGTATTTATCCGCGCCCGAAGCCTGTGCGATCTGCACCGCATTGCGCGCTTCGTAGATTTCCACGGGAATCGACGGGTCGGGTTTCAATTGCAGCACATTAGTAAGCTTCTGGTATTGCCCGCGTTGTAGCAGCTCATATTGCGCATCGATGACCTCGAACTTCCCCAGGGTGTCCTGCCTCACCTCATTCTCCATGACAATCAGATCACTGGGCTGCGTCACCGAGAAGTAGGGCTCGGCCGTAACGATCAGCCCGAAGACTTGCAGGTCGGTGGTCACATTGAGATGGCTCTTGCCGCCATCGAGCAGGATCTCCCCGAGATTCTTGGGGCGGCCTTCGGGGGATACGGCCCACAGCACATACGTAAGGTATTCGACTCCGAACTGAGTCGCCGCGCCCACATCGCGGAAGTTCGCGTCGATGCTGATTGCGCCTTGCCGGCTATCGACTCTCGCGTGCCCCTTGGCACCAGGCATGATCGCGGTGCCGGCGAAATCTATTTCGGTGGATCCGCTGCGATGCCGGTAGTTGATAGCCTTCGTCGATTTGGCCACTGCGTTCGCCTTGAACACAGCGATCGGAGCGTCAGTCGCCGGTTCTTGCGCCGTCAGCAGCGATGCACTCGTGAAGCCCAGAACGCTCAGCACCAGGCAGGAGGTCTTGCTTAAAGTTTTTTTCATACGCTCAGTGTGAAGTTTAGCCGCGAATTGTTCTCCCGAGCACATATGCATTCGAACGGCCAGCTGTGCCGGCAAACCCGTGCCTTTGATTACAGTCGTTTAGGGCTGGATCAAAATGGCCGAAGCGTAAAAAATTCCTCTGAATCTCCGGAGGGAAGTAGACTCTATTAACCGACGTAAGCCCATTTGCGCCGCTTTCTGATATCATCAGCGGCTACAAGAGGCCTATGCCGAAGTTTCTGATCGAAGCTTCTACAGCCGAGTCCGCGAACCTCTGATGAATAAGGACCTGTTTGAGATTCTGGAGCAAACGCTCCGGTCGCAGGGCGCCGATGCCGGATTCGAACTGCTGATTGACCGCCTGCGCGAGCAGAAGAAGTATCCGCTGATCTTCGAAGCCCGGTTGATGCGGAAACGTCTGGCGTTGGGGCAGCCCATGCTGCAATCCGCCGGGATCCTGGATCTGCCTCCGGAACATCAGGCTGCCTACGAAGCGGCTCTGATGGAAGCTGCCCGCGAGACCGGCGATCTGTTTCTCGCCGATGGTGAGATTGCCCGCGCGTGGCCGTATTTTCGGGCCATTGGCGACTCCGCGCCGGTGGTGGAGGCCATCGAGCGCCTGCCAGCCGGCGGCGGCACCGAACCGGTCATTCAAATCGCGCTGAACGAAGGTGTTCATCCGCGCAAGGGATTCGAGCTGCTGCTCGAACATCATGGCATCTGCACCGCCATGAGCGTCGCCGCGCGGCATCCGGACCGCGCCGCTCGTATGGAGTTTCTCCAACTCCTAGCGCGCGCGATTACTCGCGAACTCGCAGCCAATTTGAAGGAAGCGATTGCCGCCGCGGAAGGATGCGTGCCAGAGACCAATCGCGTATCCGAGCTGATCGCAGGGCGGGAATGGCTATTCGAAGAGGCGCGGCTTTACACGGAGAATTCGCACCTCTCCTCGATGGTCCAGGCAGGGCCGGAATTGCAGGATGACGAGAGCTTGCGGCTGGTGTGGGAACTCGCGCAATATGGCCGCCGACTGGATCCTATGTACCGGTTTCCCAGCGAGCCGCCGTTCAGCGATCCCTACGTGGATTATGGCGCGTATCTGGGCGCCATTCTCGATCAAGACCGGGAAGCCGCTATAAAACATTTCCGAAAGAAAATCGACGACTTGGTAATTGGCTCGGCGGAAGTTCTGGTTGCTCTGCTCACCCGGATCGGCCGCCACCGCGAAGCTCTCGAGATCTCGATTCAATATCTCGGCGGCGATGCCGGCAGGACCTGTCCCTCGGCGCTCCAGCTATGCCAGATGGCTGGTGATTACGAGCGCCTACGCCAGCTCGCGCGCGAAGAAGGCGACCTGCTGGCGTTCGCAGCCGGCGTTCTCCAAGGCTCCTAGTCTGGCGTTCATGTCCGCTCCCCTGCGGGTCGCAGTTCCGTGTCGGGCACTGAGCGGCCGGTAAGGAGCGAAGCTACTACTCGGGTTTGACCGGCAAGGTGCGCTTGGTCGCATTGGCGTACCGCAGCGAGCCGGCCCGATAGAGCCATCGCGGAAGCCAACTCACCACCAGAACCAGAGTTTTATAAATTCCTCCGGGCACGACGAATATCTTTCGCCCGGCGAGCCCGGCGAGCGACGCGTTCACCACGTCCTCCGCCTTCATCCACAACCGGTCCGGAATGAGCTTCCGGTCGACATGCGCCACATCATGGAATTCGGAGATGGTAAAGCCCGGGCAGAGTGCCTGAACCTTTACCGCTGAGCCGGCGCTCTTCAAATCCATCGCCAACCCTTCGGTGAAACTGTTCATCCACGTCTTGGTTGCCCCATAGCTGACAGTGCCCGGTGTGGGAGCAAAAGCGGCCACGGACGATACATTGATCACCGCACCTTTATTTCGCGCCACCATCCCGCGCAGGGCTGCGTGCGTGAGCCGCATCGTGGCCAGGACGTGAAGGCGGTGCATTTGATCCTGAGCGTCCACCGGGACCTCAAAGAACCGCCCGATCACGCCAAATCCCGCATTGTTCACCAGCAATTCCAGCCTCGGCTCGGCCGTAATCCGGTCCTCCACGCGCGCGAGGTCCGCGTCATCGGTCAGATCCGCGGCGATGGTCTCCGCGCCCCCGACTTCGTGCGCCAGTCTTTCCAGCCGGTCGCGCCGACGCGCTACCAAAATCAAATCGTACCCATCGCGCGACAGCCTTCGCGCGAACGTAGAGCCGATGCCGGCGGACGCGCCGGTCACCAGAGCCTTTGGTTTGCTTTCCGCCATAGAGGACTCTCAGTGTACTGCGGTCTCGAGCAAAATGCTGGAGCAAGTCAAGCCCGCCTCCGCCTTCATTAGCTCGGAAATGTCCAGCTGCCGCACCTTCCATCCCAGGCGTTCGAGCAATCGCGCCGTGCGCGGGTATGCCGCGGGGACCAGCGCCGTATCGCCGATGGTGAGAACATTTGCCGCGCCGGGTTCTTCAGGCGGGACGTCCACAATGTCGAAGCTTCCGAAGGCGGCGGTATCGATCCATTGGCGGTTCGCCAGAATCCGCTGGTCGCCCAGCGCGCAGCATCCCGATTTCAAGTGCAGGCACCCGCGAACTGAGACGCCACGCACCGAATATCCAAGCGGACCGAGTATTTCCGTTAACTGATCGATACCTGCCTGGTTCGTACGCGCCGACAGCCCGACAAACAAGGTCGCGCCCACGCGCAGCACATCGCCGCCCTCCAGCGTGGCTGGAGGCCGCAGCCATTTGAGGGGCCGGAATCGTGCCAATGCGGCCGCGAGGCTCTCCGCCTCCTTGCGTCGCGATTCGGCGCCCATGCGCGTCATTACCGCCAGTTCGTTGACTACGACCGCCGGGTCTTCCACGAACATGCAATCGGGCAAGCCCGGCTCGGCAGGGAGCGAGATCACCGCCGCGCCCAGTTCGCGCAGGCAGTCCTCATATTTCCGGTGCTGCTCCATAGCCTGCGCCACGTCAATTTCCTGCCGCGGCAAATATCCGAGTTCACAATGATTGATTTCCGGGCTGACGGCGCGCGTAATGGCGGTGAGCATCTCTGCATTGTAATTGTGAATCGGATCGGCTACCGCTACGATCAAATATATATCGATGGCGTCTACAAACACTCTGTTCCGTCCCTTTCGCATTCATAATCTAACGCTCGCCAATCGCATCGTGATGGCACCGATGACGCGCAATTTTTCGCCCCACGGTGTCCCGGGCCCCGATGTGGTTGCCTATTACCGGCGGCGCGCGGAGAACGGCGTCGGCCTGATTCTGACGGAAGGCACCGCCATCGCGCATCCTGCCGCCGTCTCAAGTCCCAAGGTGCCCCGCTTCCACGGCGCGGACGCGCTGTCGGGCTGGGCTGAGGTTCTGACAGGCGTACATGCGGCCGGCGGACGGATTATGCCCCAGTTATGGCACGTCGGGATGATGCGCAAGCCTGGTGACGAGCCCAATCCGGAAGCCCCGCCGATTGGCCCTTCGGGAATCGCGGTGCCGGCGGGCAAATTGACCGAGCCATTAACTGAGCGGGAAATCGAGGCGCTCATCGCTGCCTACGCGCAAGGCGCGGCCGACGCACAGCGACTCGGCTTTGATGGCGTGGAACTGCATGGTGCCCATGGCTACCTGATCGATCAATTCTTCTGGGAAGCGACCAACCATCGCACCGATCAATACGGGGGCGACGTGGCGGCGCGAACGCGTTTCGCGGCCGAGGCGGTCCGGGCGTGCCGCCGTGCCGTAGGGCCGGATTTCCCCATCCTGCTGCGCTTCTCTCAATGGAAGATCGCCGACTATAACGCTCGGCTCGCCGCCACGCCTGATGTACTCGAACAGTTTCTGGCGCCATTGGTTCAGGCGGGGGTGGACATCTTTCATTGCTCGACACGGCGTTTCTGGGAGGCGGAATTTCCAGGTTCTGACCTCAACCTCGCGGGTTGGACCAAGAAACTCACGGGCAAGCCGACCATCACTGTGGGCTCAGTTGGCCTTGACAGCGATTTCATGACGTCGTTCCGCGAGGGCAAAGGTGCTGCGATCACGGCCCTCGATCGGATCGCTGACATGATTGCGCGGGATGAAGTCGATCTGGTCGCCGTCGGTCGAGCGTTGCTTGCCGATCCTGCCTGGGCGTCCAAAGTTCGCGATGGCCGGCCGGAGGAACTGCAGCCGTTCACCGTGGACGCTATGAAAGTCCTGACTTAGACTCCTTGACGGTCAAAACTTGATGCGAATGAAATCAAGTTTTTCACCGCAGAGGCGCAGAGACGCGGAGAAAAAAAGAATATCGGGCGTCGCGCACTGGCCCGATATCGAAAACGTTGAGGCTTAGATGCCGACCGCGCGCATGTGGGCTTCGGGATATCTCGTGCCTGCCGTTACGCCGCGCGGGGCCACTTCATCCAGGCGCTTCAAGTCCGCGCTGGAAAGGCGGACATCCAGGGCGCCGAGGTTCTGGTCGAGATACGTCTGCTTCTTGGTTCCGGGAATTGGAACGAGATCTTCTCCCTGCGCGAGTACCCAGGCCAAGGCGAGTTGCGCGGGTGTGCAGCCTTTCTCTTTCGCGATCTGCTCGATACCCTTCACAATCGCGAGATTCTTCTGCATGGTGTCTTGCTGGAAGCGCGGATGAAATTTGCGAAAATCCTTATCGCCCAACTCACTGGTGCTCTGGAAGCGGCCGGTGAGGAAACCGCGGCCGAGCGGGCTGTACGGCACAAATCCGATGCCCAGTTGGCGGCAGGCGGCGAGGATCCCTTCTTCGGGGTCGCGCGTCCATAGCGAGTATTCGGTCTGCAACGCCGCAATGGGATGCGTGGCATGCGCGCGCCGGATGGTCTGTTCGCCGGCTTCCGAGAGACCGAGATAGCGTACCTTGCCTTGTTCGACGAGACGTGTCATCGCGCCGACGGTTTCTTCAATCGGTGTCTTGGGGTCGACACGATGCTGGTAGTACAGGTCGATAGTCGAGATCTTCAGGCGGCGGAGGCTGGCTTCGCAAGCCTGCTGCACGTATTCTGGCCGGCCGTTCACACCTTGAAATGAGCCATCGGCGCCGCGCACGTTTCCGAACTTGGTCGCGACGATCACTTGGTGACGGCGGGACGCGATCGCGCGGCCGACGAGCTCTTCGTTGCGCCCGACGCCGTACATGTCGGCCGTATCGAAAAAGGTAATGCCGCGATCGATGGCGTGATGAATGGTAGCAATCGATTCGGTGTCGTCCGTCTCCCCATAGAACTCGGACATACCCATGCAGCCCAGTCCCTGAGCGGAAACGACCAGCGAACTTTTGCCGAGACGTCGATAGTGCATTGAATCTCCTAGCGCAAAGCGAATACAACCAGCGGCTGGTTATCAGACTGAGCGGCGCCCGCTGCGGCCGTCCACCCGCTCCATCAGTGGCTATTGACCCATAGTTAGCCGCTCTTTCCAAGATACGCGATCGGCACGGGAGGACGGCGGGCAATCTTCTTTATCGCCATATGGTATGAGCAGCGCCCGTCGAGAGCGGGTCAACTTTTCAGCCGTAGCAGAAACCAGATCATACCGAAGGCCAGCAGGCCGCAAGCCGAAACCTGCAGGGGCCGGACGGCCCGGGCGAATCGGCTGAGCCTGGCGAACGCGAACCATAGTCCGGCTGTCGCCAAGACCTGAGCTAACGCCGCGCCCGCCAGGACGAGCGCCGGCCGGTACCCGGTAGATTGGAGAAACAAATGGAAGTACAGGCCATGAAACGCTCCGAGCACCGCGGCGATGAGCCAGCGCATGCCTGCTTCGGGAAGCAGCAGGATCTCCACGGCCAGATAGGCCACGGTGAGCGCAGTGGCCGCCTCCACAAACCGCGGCGCCGGCTGCCAGCCAAAATGGGGCGCAAGCCACACCGAGGCCGCCTGGCCGGCGAGAAACATCGCGAGCAGAATCAGCAGTTCCTTACCGCTGCGGCCGGCCAGCACGAGGGCGGCGAGAAACAGAATCTGTACGGCACCGCCCCAGGCGCGGATAAAACCGCCGCCGACTTGCGTTACGGTGATTTCGAGGGGTGTAGGCGGGCGGAAACGAAGCGTGGCGCGCGAAAACGATAGATCGAATACGGCCTGGTCATTCTTCCCTCCCATGTACGCACGCAGCAGGTGGACGTGGTTAGGCACGGTAATCGAGGGAAAGGTGCAGGCGACATCAATGCGATCGGGCGGGGTATCGAACTGGTAATCGGCGGTGCAGAAATACATGCCAGCGGGTTCATCGGCGCGGCACGCCGAGGCAGCCAGCCGCGCCTCGCGGCCGCCACTCGCAAAATGGATATTTTGGAAAATCGAATGACTGGCATCGCGCATGTGCGCCAACTCGTATAGAGGCATGCGCAGCTCGTAATGCCCGCGATCTCCGTCAACGGTCAGGTCTCCGGAACTGATGCTCATCACATGCGCAAAGGCGGGACATGCCAGCAGGAGCAGCCAGACCGCGCGCGTCATACTACGTTTTCGGGCGTTACTTTTGGGGCAGTTTCGGCTTCGGGCGAGAACTGCGCGCCGAGTCGCGCCTTGCGGACCCTGATGTAGATCACACGAATCAGAGCGAGTACGGGGACCGAAAGGAAAGTGCCCGGGATCCCGGCGATCTCCGCGCCGGCAAAAACGCCGAACAGCACCAGCAGGGGATGAAGTTCCACTCCCTGACCCATGAGATGAGGAGACAGTATGTAATCCTGAACCATGCGGTAAGCGAGAAGGAAGACGAGAACGGCAAGAGCGTGCGCGCCCGAAAGTAAAGCGACCATGACAATGATCGAACCGGCGGTCAACGGGCCGACCATGGGGATGAATTCCAGCATGCCGGCGAGCGCCGCCAGCAGCACCGCGTACGGCACGCTCATGATGGAAAAGAAGATGGAATAGGCAGTGAATGCCGCCAGTGCGAGCATCGTCAGGGCGCGGATATAGCTAGCCAACATCAGATCGGCATCCGCCATCAACTCGTCAAGCATGGCGCGGCGTTGCACATTGGTGACCATGTCCAGAATATGCTGGCGCATCAGGCGTCCATCCTTGAGAAAGAAGAAGCCGAGGATCGGGATGATGATGACGAAGATCAGATCGCTGGCCACCGTGATGGCCTTCAGGCCGGCGCGCGGCAGGGCAGAAATAAGATCGTTGGAGCGCTGTAAGATCTCCTGGCGGATCCACTCCACAACCTGATCCTTGATCGAATTAATGCTCGCCGCCGCTTGAGGAATCGGCTTTTGCCAGGCGGTGAGCATATCAGGAAGCTTTTTGGAGAAGTTGTTGGCTTCATCGACCACTCGCGAACCGATCTGGATGCCGGCGAATACGACGATTCCCATAAAGATGATGTAGGCGAGTGCCAGCGCGGCGGTGCGCGTGCGGTTGCCTGGAAGAAAACGGTCGAGCAGGCTCACCAGCGGCGCGAGCAGGTAAGCGAACAGCAAGGCGAGTATGAAAATGAATAACGTCGAGCGGACGAGGTAGACGAGACTGAGCAGCAACAGAATCAGGGCTGCGGTCCAGGTATAGCTCGCGGCGCGACGGTCGATCCCCAGCATTGGCTGAGCCAATTCTACCCCGGATAGACGGCTAGCCCATAATATGAATCAGGCGAAACAAAGCTGGCAATACCGGCTCAGCCTGGCCGGCCGGTATCTTGGTGCCAGCGGTAACACGGCGTCTTGCGGAGCTCAATGCTGTTCAACACTCACACACGTGCCGCCGGGTACGGAAACGCGGCAGGCGCTGGCAGCGACTGATCGAAGTTACACCGCAGCGACGCGTCACAGACCGCATATCCCCAATTGATCAGCTGTTCCTGTTGCGAATCTTCCATCTTCGCCAGGCGCGTGGCCGTCAGCGCCAGCGCCATGGTGCGATCGAACGGGCAGGGTAACGGATACTGCGGAAAATATGTCGCGACATTCTGGCGGATTCCCCAGTATGCTCCCTTACGCTCTTTCTGCTCGAACAGGCCGATTATCTGGCGGGTTCGGAGCGCGCCGACCTGGTTGTCGATCAGATTGAGTACCCGGTATGCGTGGCGCGCCCAGTCGTGATGCGGATCGGGCTCGGGCGCGAGATGACCGCCTCCGTCGCTCACCAGGATGGTGTCGTAACGCTTCCACGCAGTTTCCAGGCCGAGGTTGTCGTACACCCCTCCGTCGGTCAGAATCAGATCGGTGGTGTACGGCGGAAAGTTGAGGTCCTCTCCGCTGTCTGCCGGTTCAAACTGCAAGCCATAGTCGGCGACCTTGATCTCACAGGGCGACAGAACCGGCGGGAAGGCGGAGGATGCCGCCACGGCCAGCGCCAGCGGCAGTTTGGGTTTTAGAACCTGGCCCACGCGGTAGTCGCGCATATATGGCTTGGAAAAGCGCATCAAAACGCCGGATTGGACGTTGGTGGCGTTAATGACAAAGCGCGGTTCGTCGGGAAGGTCCTGCAAGGTCCTGTGGTGAAATAGCAGCTTGTCGTACTTGTCCGCTACGTGCTCGGATACCGTGCCGGGAAGAAAAAGTCCTCCGAAGATAGCGCCTTCGTCGACAGTGGTACTCGCCAGTTGCCGAATCGGCGCGACAACCAGCGATTCGAAACGGCTGCTCTCCGCTCCGGGAGCAAAGCCCGCATCGCGCCAGTTCATGCCGAGCACGCCGGCGGTGATGGATCCGCCCGACACGCTCGAAATTCGATTCAGCCGCCCCAATAACCCGAGTTGATTGAGGCGCCACAGGCAGCCGACGTGAAAGAGCATGGCGCGGTATCCGCCGCCGGAGAGACAGAGCGCGATTCCAGGCTCCGGCGGCGTTGCGGATGTGTCGTGTACAGGCGGAATTTTCAGATCGGCCATTATTCACCTCAAGAAATCGGAACCGTGAAAGCGCGACAGAGTTTGTCGGCGCCGGTGTAGTCTTCAGTGGATTCGAACCGGCTGTCCTTCTTCAACTCGTCAACCAGAACACGCCGCGGAACCTCTGTCCCCGACCGGATGCTTCCGTGCTTCCCTGATTTGGTGGAGCACAGCGTTTCGAGCCGGCTCTGTGCTTGCGCGCCGCCTTTGTGACGGAATAATCGCCATAGCGTTTTCGGCGTCGCATTCAAGCTGCCGTGATGTCCTACTTTGTACAGGTTCACGTCTTCCAGCAGGGCTGTCCATTGCTTGTTCGCCAGGGCGAATGACCAATTCTCAATCTGCGCGTCGCCAGGAAACAGCAGTTTGCGATTGCCGATCTCAAACAGCAGAATCACGCTCGTGTTGTTCATGACGCTGTCCAGGTCGCGGACCAGTTCCAGCAGTTGATCGGTCTGAAACCTGCTCGCTTGCGCGATGAACCAGCGGGCGTTGGGCGGATGGGCTGCTTTGCGGAGAGGCTTAACCCCCGGAAACAGGCCGGCCGGCTTGGTGGCGCGGAATTGAGCGGCGCTGAGCCCCTGCGATGCCCAAAAGCTGCGAAACTGCCAGAACTCGTTCGGGTCCTTGGCGCGCTCCTTGCGGATCGATTCGCTTTGCTTGAGTGTCGGAGGTCCAAGCACGGTAATCTTCACGCCAGGAATCAGGCTGTTCAGCTTCATTCCGGCATTGACGTAAAACGCCTTTCCCTTCTTGCCCAAATCCATCAGGTTGCGGACAGCGGAAAGGTTCTTCAGATTGTCTTCACCCAGAAACGCAAGTTGCCTGCCTGTAACCGAGCGGCTGAACTGCCGGTCCTTCGCCGCCAAACGCGACGCCATCCCCGCGATTTGGTGCATATCCTCAAGAGAGCCGAGAAAATGGGCGGTCATCTGCAGGGCGTCCGGCTTGCCCTTTGTATAAGAGGAAACCGTCGCAGTCATGGCATTTGTCTTGGCTTCGGGATCTTCGGTCCACGGCTGAATCAAGAAATCGGGCTGCAGCGACGCAATGATTTTGCCCGTGGCTTCCCCTTCGGTGGTAAAGCCGCTGATGTGGTCGCGATGGCGGTGAGTTGCCACAATTCCGTCCAGCTTGCCATTGCACTTCTGTTTGATGTCGTTGGCCACGGCGGTCATATACTTGCCGCGCAAGTTCTTCGGCGCAGCCGTGCTGCCGTAATCGATCAGCACGTGCCGGTCTTCCTCAGCATAGTGAAAGCTCAGGAGGAAGCAGTCGCCGAAGCCGACGTTGTACATTCGGATCGTGACTTCAGATGGCGTCTTATCCGGCATCGGACCCACTTTCCTCGCCCAGTGATCGATACCAATCGGTTCGGCGCATCCGGTGTATCCGTGCAAACGCCCGCATCTTACTCGCGCCAGGGCCGAATGCGCCGTAGTCCCATAGATATTGCAGCCGGCGGTTCTGCCGCTCCTGCGCGCCTTTATCGGACTTCGTCATAATCGCGTTCCCGATGCTGTACTTGACATGTCCATACTCGTCGAAAATGACCGCGTTGCCGCCGTACAAGGTCACCTCCGTGCTCTCCGGCATGCCATCCGGCTTGCGGATCTTGAGGGAATTCAATTCGCGGGCGAAGACTTTGAGCTGTTGATGATATTCCACCGCTGTTTCGCGAAGGATGAAACCGTCCCGGCCCGTCCTCACGCATGGCCGTACCGAGAGAACCCGCGTGAATGCCTGGTCGTCTAACCGGAATGGCTTGCGGTTCTCCCACAGGAACCGGAACAATTCATCCGGTTCGTTCTTCATGGAATCGAAATGCGTCCGCGTGTAGCAAAACGGTTCGTCCTCGGGCGGGGGATCCCAAGAACCCGGCTGTCTTCCCGGCCTGCCTTTCGCGCGTGGCGTGATCCCATATTTGTCGAACCATTCCAGAAGCGATGACCGAATGGAATATTTCTCATCTTTCGGGTTCAGCTCCCAGTCGGCCGTCACGATCGCGCTGGCGAAATCGCAAAACTGCAGGTCGGTTGGGGGGCAATAGTCAATGGCGCGAATGCACATCGTAAGCAGCCGGTCCGCGATTTCCGCGCCTTCTTCCGCGGCGCGCGCCCGATCGAGTTTCGATGTGTCTCCGATAGCTTTCAGGCGGTTGATCCACACCGCCAGGTAGGCATTCAGCACGGCCGCGACCAGCACTTCTCCGCAGTTGTGCGGCTCTTCGAATTCGCCGGAAGTCAGATGATTTTTCGCCGGGGGCAGGGTCACGGACCGGCGCAGGGCCTGGCCATGGATTCCCGACAGTTCCGAACCCATTTCCCGAGCCAGTCCCAGCAGCGCGGAGTTTCGCAGCTTCTCAGGGGTCAGGTCGGCTCGCTGTACGTACCTCTCATTCACGTCCGGCATACCGAGGTCGACCATCTTCTCGACCACGCTTTGCGCGGAGAAAATCGAAAGCATCGCGATGATATCGGCGAAGCCTTCGTGAAATCCCGCCTGCTGCGGCGACGACGGATCGGTATAGCGCTCTCGCAAGCCGTCAAGCAGCGCGTGGGTAGTTTCATGCGCCACTACTTCGTGCGATAAACAACTGAAGATCTTCCGCTTGCCGTCCAGGCTGGGAAAGTAGCCGAAGAATAACCCTTGCGCGCTGTCCGCATAAAACGCGTTGGCGTCGGCGAAGGCATGCGGCGCTACCCGGATCTGGTGCCCACCGAAGCCCCAGCTGATCCGGCGTCCCAGCGCAAATTCAAACCGCGAGAGGACCTTCATAATGATCCCGTAGGTCATTAGAGCGTGAAACGCCGGATCCTTCAGCAGCTTTTCGTCCGGAACATTCTTGAATGGATCTCTCGGTTGGTCGCTATCCGAATTGAAGCCGGATGGTAATGCCACCGGCGGGTACATCACGCCCGCGGTCGAATCGTAATCGATTACATGGACGCGATGCCCCGCCGGACCGCGCTCGAGCGGCTCGTTCGGTATCTCAATTTCTGTTCTCAGGAGTTTGCGGTGAACCGTGACGCTCGGATCCATGGCCAGGATGGTGAGCTTTCGCGTCGGATAGTAAGGCACGTTTTCTTTTGTAGGCTAGCGCAAATCACTTGCGGAAGAAATGAGTGAAGAACCTCAAAACTCGGCCAATGTTCCATCAGTGCAAAAACTGCACATATGCAAGCAGAGTGACAGAATCACATCTTGACATTTGATCGAATCGGGGCCATATTGAGGTTGGGAACGGGTTCTTTCCGTTCTCCGGACCCTTTTCTCTGAAGAGGGTGTTGGTGGCTTCTGTAGGTGGGGAGTCACTTACAAGGAGGAAGTGCATAGAACCAGTCCACTACCAAGGGCGGCTACCAGCTTCCTCGGCTGACCGGCCGCGAGTCCTGACGCGCCGTAGAAAGTAACAATTTGGCGCCGCGGTGTCATACCGCTTGTCGGTCCGGCTCGCGATCCCGGCGATGACAGGAGGGGCGGGCGGCCGCCTTCCGCGTTTTTATCCGCTCTTTTCATTCCCCGCTCCAGTTCCGATACACTAAGTCTTTCTTCTGAAACCGTGAATAGCGTCGAGTTCCAAGGTGTCTCCAAATGTTATGCGATTTACGACGCGCCCGGAGACCGTCTCAAGGAGCTGGTAACGCTGAACCGGCGGAAGCGTCATCGTGATTTCTGGGCCCTCCGGGACGTCAGCTTTGAGGTGCGCCGCGGCGAAACCTTTTGTATCATTGGCGAAAATGGCTCCGGCAAGAGCACTGTTCTGCAATTAGTGGCGGGAATCCTGCAACCGACCTCGGGCGCCATTGGCGTTCATGGACGGGTGGCGGCCCTGCTGGAACTCGGCGCCGGCTTTAACCCGGAGTTCACCGGCCGTGCCAACGTCTACTTGAATGGCGCGATTTTGGGCCTGACGACGCGCCAGATCGATGAACGCTATCACGACATCGAAAGCTTCGCGGATATCGGCGATTTCATCAATCAACCTGTAAAAACGTATTCCAGCGGCATGGTGGTCCGGCTGGCTTTCGCCATCGCGATTCACGTTGAACCGGAGATCCTGCTGGTTGACGAGGCTCTGGCTGTCGGGGATGCCGGTTTTCGCCAGCGCTCGATGCGCAAGGTTCATGAGCTGCGCGCGCGCGGCGTCACCATCGTTTTCGTCAGCCATGCCGTGGGCGACGTGAAAGCCATTGGCGACCGCGCGCTCTGGCTGGACCATGGCCGGATGGCGGACATCGGCGATCCCGCGCAGGTGGTCGGGAACTATCTCAC
>CAZKQQ010000009.1:0-35173 GCA_964554945.1 uncultured Solibacteraceae bacterium
CGCTGCTCTATAGCTTCAGCCGGCAGACGCAGCCATGGTGCGCCCACAGGAAGAAGTAGAGGCGACGGACAGCCGGCGCTTGGTGGTTGGAAGAGCCCGAGTGCGGAATTCATGGCGCACAACATCGACCAGAGTGCGCTTACCACTGACACTAACCGCGCGCCCAACAATGATCAACCGCAATTTGATTCTATTCTCCAGTTCAACAGGCCAAGCCACTGCCAGTTCGACAAGCGAGCCCGGTGGCAAGGCGTTTTTTGCCTCAAACAACACGCGGCTACTGGAGATGTGAATGGTGGTGCCACTGCCACCGCTTAACTCGTGATCAGAGTCCTTCAACCGATACTCGAGATCGAGCCGGATGGGGTAATGGCGATCGTGCTGGTGCTGCTCGTCTGGCGCTTTTGGTTCCCCTGATTGGAAGGCGGATAGCATGTCGCGCCAGCGATGCAATTTTCTGCCCAAAATCGGGCGCCGCTCATTGCGGCTCCCCGGCCGGCGGGACGCCAAGTTTGGCACTGCGCGCTTTGAAGTTTTGAAGCTTGTTGCTGAGGGTATGGGGGCTTATGCCCAGAATCCTGGCAGCCCGCTTCTTCTTATTACCGGCACGGCTCAGCACCAGCCGAATATAAGCCTCTTCGACTTCGCGCATGGGAGCTCCGGCCCGGATATGCAAGACCTCAGTAGCTTCCGATTCGGGCAGCCGCTGCGGACCAGACGAGAGGGACTGGGGCGACAGATCCCCGACTCCCGATACGGTCAGGACTGTTTCGCGACCACGGTCGGAAACGACTGTCAGGGACAGGCTGAGTTTTTGAATGTGAAAGGTATCAGGCGGGACAGACGGCGGTGAAAGATCGGGGTCGACGTCCGCCTTGCGCGGGCTGATTGATCGTTTGGTCATCGCGGCGCGTTTAATCCCCCCGGGGCCGTGCTCCGGGGCTTACGGCCGGAACGGACTGATAAGGAATTCATCAGGATTCTGAACGCTAGTATTCCACCATGGGCGACGGTTTGACTGTCGGGCCTGCCCCTGAAAAAGGAAAGGTAGAGTCGGGGGTTCCCTGACTGACAGGATCAACCGATTTAAATCCGACCGGGGGCGGCACCCAATTACGCGGCATGCTGGAACGAAAAAACATACCGTCCGGTCTGCCGGCGGTCGACAGGTCTATAATTGATGGTTTGAGCGCTACAACTGCTTCCATCCCGGTAAGTTCACAGAGCACGACGGTTCCCTGGTATGTCTGGTGCTCGGTCGCGGCGGTGACCTCCGCCATGATCGGGGTGCACTGGGATATTTCGTGGCACCGCTCGATTGGCCGCGACACGTTCTGGACTCCCGCACACCTCGCGATTCATTTATGCGGCGTGCTGGCAGGACTGTCGTGCGCATACCTGATCCTTTCAACCACCTTCAGCAGCGAGTCTCCGCTGCGAGACTCATCCGTGCGGATCTGGGGATTCCGCGGACCGTTCGGCGCGTTTATCGCAGCCTGGGGCGGAATCGCCATGCTGACCTCGGCGCCGTTCGACAACTGGTGGCACGATGCGTACGGACTGGATGTGAAGATCCTCAGCCCTCCGCACATGGTGCTGGCGGCGGGGATTTTCGGCGTGGAACTCGGAGCGCTGATTTTAATTCTGGGACAGATGAACCGGGCCACCGGAGCACAGCGGAGCCGGCTGCTGGGAATGTTTCTCTATGCAGGAGGAATGATCCTGGTGATCGTGATGATTCTGGAGATGGAACTGACGTCACGAGTGGTGATGCACTGGGCCAACTTCTATCGCGTGGTAGCCACCGGAACTCCGCTGATACTGGCCGGCGTGGCGCGGGCATCGCGGTATAAATGGGCGGCGACGGCGGTGGCGGGTGTCTACACGATTTTTGTTCTGCTGATCAGCTGGATACTGCCGCTGTTCCCGGCAGAGCCGAAGCTCGGGCCGGTGTTTTACCAAGTGACGCAATTCACGCCGCCGGAATTTCCGCTGCTGCTGATCGTGCCGGCGTTCTTCCTGGACTTGTTCTGGCAGCGCAGCGGGAGATGGGGGGCGTGGAAGCAGTCGCTGGCATCGGCGGCGATCTTCCTGGGGACGTTTGGGGCCGTGCAATGGCCGTTCGCCACGTTTTTGATGTCGCCGATGGCGCGCAACTGGTTCTTTGGGACCCGGTATTTCGGCTATAACGTCATTTCGACTTCCCTCTACGCGCGTTTCCTGTTCCCGCCCGCCGAAGCACCGGCGATTTTCTGGCGGGAAGTTGCGCTGGCGTTTGCAATCGCCGCGGTTTTGATCCGGCTCGGGTTCGCCGCCGGAGACCGCATGCAGCGGATTCAACGATAATATGAAGCCGCTTGCCGCGTGGCTGTTTGCGCTCTGCGCGCTACCGCTATTCGCTCACGTTGGCAGCCCCGACGTTTTCTATGAAGGAATGGCCGGGCCATACCGGCTGATGGTTACGATCCGTCCGCCGCAAGTGATCCCCGGTGTCGCTCAAGTAGAGATTCGCAGCGCGTCGCCCGATGTGAAGCAAGTGCGGATTGTGCCGCTTCCGATGACGGGGCCAGGGGCGAAGTTCGCTCCGATTCCGGACGTGGCGCAGCAATCGCGGGAAGACCGTCAGTTTTACACGGGCGCGCTCTGGCTAATGAGCACGGGCTCCTGGCAGGTGCGTGTATCGGTAGATGGGGCGCAGGGAGCGGGGACGATGGCGGTGCCGGTGCCGGCGCTTTCGACGCGCGTGCTCGGGATGCAGACGGCATTGGTGGGAACTTTGATCGTGCTGGGGCTGGTGCTGATCGTGGGGATCGTCAGCATCATTGGAGCGGGCACTCGGGAAGCGCAACTGGCGCCCGGGAAACAGCCCGACTCCGTATCCGGCCGGCGCGCGCGAGTTGCGATGATAGTGACCGCTCTGGTGGTAGCGGGGGCACTGTGGCTAGGCAACTCGTGGTGGAACACGGAAGCCATCGCGTACCAAGGCAAGATTTTCAAGCCGCTGCGGCTGCAAGGGACCGTGGAAGGCGGCAACCGGCTGGTGCTGCGGCTGGATGATCCCGGCTGGCTGAACCGGCAGACCGGTGATCTGCTGCCCGATCACGGGCACCTGATGCATCTGTACGTGATGCGCGCGCCAGAGATGGACCTGGTGTGGCACCTGCATCCGGAGTTGACGGGGCCGGCTACGTTTGAGCAATCGCTGCCAGACATGCCGGCGGGCCATTACCGGTTGTATGGCGATATCGTTCACGCCAGCGGGCTGCCGGAAACCGCAGTCTCCGAGATGGATTTTCCCGCGATCGCAGGCAAGCCGTTGACGGGCGATGATGCGGGAGGATCGGGACCGCCACTGGCGCAAGCGGACGCCAATCGCAGTGTGGCGACGCTTCCGGACGGCTATCGGATGGTTTGGGAGCGCGGCTCGGAGCCGCTGCACGCGCACCGTCCGTATGAATTCAAGTTTCGGCTCGAAGATGCTTCGGGACAGCCGGCGCAAGACATGGAACTATACATGGGGATGCAAGGCCATGCCGCCTTTGTCGCCCCGGATGGCAGCGTGTTCGCGCACGTGCATCCTTCGGGCTCCGTGCCGATGGCCTCGCTGACAGTGGCCGCCGGCGCGTCCAATCCTCACGCCGAGCACATGATGATGCAAGGCGGCCCACCAGCCGAGGTGTCGTTCCCGTACGGGTTTCCGAAAGCGGGAGCCTACCGTGTGTTTGTGCAAGTAAAGCGCGCCGGCCACGTAGAAACCGGGGTTTTTGATGCGCGCGCGGAGAACTGATTGATCTCGGTGCACGAGCGGAGCGTGCTGATTGCCGGCGCGGGACGAGGGATCGGCAAGCGACTGGCGATGGGATTCGCGCAAGCGGGAGCGCGCGTGGGGCTGCTCGCCCGCAGCCAACCCGAGCTGGACCTGGCTAAGCTCGAGATCGAGCAGGCAGGCGGCAATGCGCTGCGCATCCGAGCCGACGTGCGCGATCTGGAACAGATGTGCGCGGCGGTAGATCGCATGCGGGCCGTATTCGGCGGGCTCGAGGTGCTGATCGTGGCGGCGGGGGTGCAGGGGCCGGTCGGTCCGCTGCTGAGCACGAAGGCCAAAGCGTGGAACGAAACCGTTGAAATCAACTTGATAGGCGCGGCCAATGTCTGCCGCGCAGCGCTGCCCGGCATGATCGAGAAGCGGTCGGGGAAGATTATTCTGATCTCCGGCGGCGGCTCGGCTTCGTCGCGGCCCAACTTCACGGCGTATGCGGCTTCCAAGGCGGGGGTTGTCCGTTTCGCGGAATGTTTGGCCGAGGAGGTGCGCGATCACAATGTGCAGGTGAACTGCATGGCGCCGGGCGCCTCCTACACACATATGACGGATGAAGTGCTCCACGCGGGCGCAAGCAAGGCGGGAGACAAGGAAGTCGAAGAGGCCGAACGCACACGGATTACCGGAGGGATCGCCCCGGAAAAGCAGATTCAGCTCGCGCTGTTTCTGGCATCGGAGCGATCGAACCACATCAGCGGCAAGCTGATCCACGTCAACGACGATTGGAAGCGGTTTGAGTCGCAGAACATGAAGCCGGAACTGTATACGCTGAGGCGGGTGCAGAAGATCTGAGGGCCGGCTCCCTGAGTGTCGTGGGTCGGCCGCTTACATGTACATGCCGCCGTTGACGGCTAGAACCTGGCCGGTGATGTAGGCGGCATCGTCTCCGGCAAGGAACTTTACGGCGGCGGCCACATCTTCGGGCGTGCCAATGCGCTCCAAAGGGATGGCGGCGAGGATCTTTTGCTTGCGCTCGTCGGAGAGATCTTTGGTCATGTCGGTGGCGATGTAGCCGGGCGCTACCACGTTTACGGTGATGTTGCGGCTGCCCAGCTCCTGCGCCAGGGATTTGGACATTCCGATCAAAGCCGCTTTGGACGCGGAATAATTCACCTGGCCGGCGCTGCCGGCTTGTCCGACGACGGAGGAGATGTTGATGATACGGCCCCAGCGATTGCGCATCATACCGGGCAGCACCTGCTGGGTGCAGAGGAAGGCGCCGTCGAGATTGGTGCGCAAAACGGATTCCCAATCGGATAGCTTCATGCGGACGGCGAGGCCGTCACGCGTGATGCCGGCGTTGTTCACGAGCACGTCGATGCGGCCCTTTTCTTTCAAAGCGCGCGCGAAGGACTCCTTGATGGATTCAGGCGAGCGGACGTCGAGGTTCACGGGGAGGAACCCGGAGCCAGCAGTGAATTCCGGGTTGCTTTCGATGCTGGTGGAGGCAGCGACGACGTCGAAACCGGCCTGGCAGAGCGCCAGCGCGACGGCGCGGCCGATACCGCGGCTTGCGCCTGTAACCAAGGCGACTCGATTGGACATGGTGAAACTAAATGATACCTGATGGCCTGGCGTGGGCACGTCGGGCCATCAGGCTCGTGGAGGAAAGAAGGGGTCAGGCAACTTTCTTGAAGTTCGGCGCCGGGGCAGGCGGCGTCAGACCAGCTTTGGCCGCCCAGGCCGGCGGAACTTCGCGGAGATGAATCGGGTCAAGGCCGCGAACCGGCTTCCGCTGCTCCCAGCCGTGCTCATCCTTCGGAAAGACCAGCCAGCCGGCCTCGGGGACATAGGCGACCCACTGACCCGGATGTTCCATGCTGTTGTAAACCTTAATCATCGGATGTCTCCTTCGGTTACCAATATTCTTGCCAGGTCAATTCGTTAGCGAGCCGGCCGGGACTCACGCGGCTGGCCGCTCCCAATACGAAAAAGATCGCAAACTCGAGAGCGGCCACCTGCGCGGCACGCGCTCCACCCCGATGCGCCGTATACAGGGTGGCGCTTCTGGCGGGATCCTGCACGCGCAGGATCCAATCGCCGGAATTGTTTTCGACAGAGAAGGCCAAGTTATTCCAGCGGGCGCGATACCCGTGACGGATCTGGAATAGCTCCGGCGCGGTGGATGAGGGAACTGATTTAGGACGGCAGCTTCCACAGTTCGCCATGGCGTTATCCTTTCAACTGCACCAATCGCGGTTTGGGCCCGGCCTGTTCCCGGAAGCGGCAGAGGTGCACGCATCCTTTGTTTTTGCAAGTCAGACAGACACGCTTCATGGACTGAAAATATCCGATTCCAGCGATTGATTCAAATGGTCTTATGCGGGCACCATGGAGGTCCCCGCACATGGGGGTGGAAGCGGGTAACGGGGGGTGAGCCAACGCGGTTACACTCAAAGGTTACTATGGCTTACCGCGATCTGCGAGAGTTCATCAGCGCTTTGGAGAAGAACAAGGAACTGCGGAGGATCCCGTTCGAAGTAGACCCGATCCTGGAGATCACGGAGTTCGCCGATCGCGCGGTGAAGCAAAGCCGGCCCGCGCTGCTTTTCGAAAGACCGAAAGGGTACGACATCCCGGTTCTGATCAACTCGTTCGCGTCGATGCGAAAGATGGAGATTGCGCTGGAGGTGGAGTCGGTGGAAGAGGTGGCGGCACGCATTGTCGAGTTACTCGAGATGCGTATGCCAGAGGGGCTGGTCGGGAAAATCAAAATGCTTCCGAAGCTGGCGGAGATGGGCGCGATTTTTCCCAAAACGGTTTCGAAAGGCGCGTGCCAGGAAGTGGTCAAGACAAGCGGCATGTCGCTGCTCGACCTGCCGGTTTTGAAGTGCTGGCCGGAAGACGGAGGACGGTTCATTACGCTGCCGCTGGTGTTTTCGCGGAATCCCGATACAGGCAAGCGCAACTGCGGCATGTATCGGATGCAGATTTACGACGATTTGACGGCGGGCATGCACTGGCAAACGCACAAGCAGGGCGCGGAACACTACCGGCGCAGGCAGAACCAGGGGCAGGAACGGATGGACGTCGCGGTGGCGATTGGCGCGGACCCGGCCACGATGTATTCGGCGATTCTGCCGCTGCCACCGGATCTGGACGAGATGATGATCGCGGGATTCCTGCGCGGCAGCCCTGTGGAAATGGTGAAATGCCAGACCTGCGATCTGGAAGTGCCGGCGAATGCGGAGATCGTGCTCGAGGGATATGTAGAGCTGGGCGAACTGCGAACGGAAGGGCCGTTCGGCGATCACACAGGTTTTTATTCGCTGGCGGATGAGTATCCGGTATTTCATCTCACCGCGATGACAAGGCGCGAGAAGCCAATCTACGCCACCACGATTGTGGGCCCACCGCCGATGGAAGACTACTACATGGGCAAGGGGATCGAGCGGATCTTTCTGCCGCTGATACGGATGCAGCTGCCCGAAGTGCGGGACATCGCCATGCCGGCGGAGGGGATCTTTCACAATTTGATTCTGGTAGCGATCCGCAAATCGTATCCGGGGCACGCGCGCAAGGTGATGCACTCCATCTGGGGCACCGGGCAGGCGATGTTTTCGAAGGTAATCGTGGTGGTGGACGAGGATGTGGATGTGCAGAACTACCGCGAGGTGGCATGGAAGGCGCTGAACCACATCGACCCGGAGCGCGACATCCAGTTCGTGATGGGGCCGGTGGATTCGCTGGATCATTCGAGCCGGCTGCCGAACTATGGGTCGAAGATGGGGATCGATGCAACGAAGAAGTGGCCGGGCGAGGGGTTCACGCGGCCGTGGCCCGGCGTGATCGAGATGACGGCCGAAGTGAAGCAGCGGGTGGACGAGCTGTGGAAAAAGGCGGGGTTGTAGGGCGCGGCGCGGTCTGGCCAGGTATATCCGATCCATCTCAGCTTAACTTTGGTTAGCCGGAAACTGGCCGCTTCGCAACTTTGAATTCGCAGAGAGGCGGGGCACTATAGAGCCAGATGACACGGTCCGGGGTGATTGTGGCGCTTGGTTTGGCGTCGTGGTCATGGGCGCAGCCGCCCACGGCCGGCACCTGCAGTATCTTTCCGGCGGACAACATCTGGAATACGCCGGTGGACAAGCTGCCGGTGTCGGCCAACTCGGCCATTTACGTGAACACGATCGGCGCTTCGTCTCCGACGCACGCAGACTTCGGCTCGGGTTTGTGGGATGGCGGACCGATCGGAATTCCGTGGATGACGGTGCCGGGATCGCAGACGAAATATCCAGCGACGTTTCAATATGCGGATGAAAGCGACCCGGGTCCGTACCCGATTCCGCTGAGCGCACCGATTGAAGGGGGAAGCGCCAGCACGGGCGACCGGCACGCCATTGCCATCGACGTGGGCAACTGCATTCTGTATGAACTGTACAGCGCGTACCCGCAGGCATCATCGTGGCAAGCAGGATCGGGCGCGATTTTCGATTTGAAATCGAATGCGCTGCGGCCGGCCACATGGACTTCGGCGGACGCGGCGGGACTGCCGATTCAGCCCGGGCTCGCGCGGTACGACGAAGTGGCGGCGGGCGAGATCCGGCACGCGCTGCGCTTCACGGCGCCCCGAACGCAGAAGGCTTACGTGTGGCCGGCGCGGCATTATGCGTCGAGCCTGACGGGCACGCAATACCCGCCGACGGGGCAGCGCTTCCGGCTCAAGGCCGGGTTCGACATTTCGCCGTACCCCGCGGACGTCCAGGTGATCCTGCGCGCGCTCAAGAAATACGGCATGATCCTCGCCGACAATGGGTCTGCCTGGTACATCTCCGGCGAGCCGAACGCGGGATGGAATAACGATCATCTGGCAACCCTGCGCAATATCCCCGGTTCCGCTTACGAAGCGGTGGACGTTTCTTCGCTGATGATTGATCCGAATTCCGGTCAGGCGCGACAGGCTGGGATTTCGGTGACGGTGACGCCGGCTTCGGCAACAATAACTGCCAACGGCGGGCAGCAGTTTGCGGCCTCGGTGCAAAACGCGACCGACTCCTCGGTGACATGGTCGGTGAACGGCATTATTGGAGGCAGCGCGCTCATGGGCACGGTGGACGCAAACGGGTTCTATATCGCTCCCGAACAGGCGCCCCCGGCCGGCACGATTTTGGTCGGGGCCACGTCGGTAGCGGCGCCGGCAGCGAGCGGGTCGGCAGCTGTCATCATTCAGAATCCACCGCCGCCGGCCAACCGGCGCCGCACGGGCGATCGCCAGCGCCGGCCGCTTTGAGCGGGCGTTCCCGCGTGTTTGTTAAACTGAAAACGATCCGCACACGGTGGGTGTAGCTCAGCTGGTAGAGCGCTGGATTGTGGTTCCAGTGGCCGAGGGTTCGAATCCCTCCACCCACCCCAGTAAAACCAAGAGTGCTCCTCAGCCTGCAAGCGACGCGCTCTACGCACTTAAGCTACTGTGAGAGAAAATGGGATAAGCGATATCTCACGGGAGGATCTTGTGCCTGACGACAAGACCAAAACGGCACCGCAGAACGGCAGCAGAGTAAACGTGGACGAGGAGCACGAGGTCGAGTACTGGAGCAAGAAGTTCGGCGTGACGCCGTCGCGGCTCCGGGCCGCCGTAGACAAAGTGGGAACTTCCGCGCGCAAGGTCGAGACGGAACTAAAACGCCGCTAATGATCGCGCGTGATCCTGTGCATCAAGACCGGCGACCTGCCGGATCGTGATTCGCGCATTTCGATAAGCCGAATCCTAAAGTTGCCGGCCTGCAGAAGCGCCTGACGACGCCGCGAAGTTACTTTTTCGCGGCCGCCGCTGCAGCCTTCTCTTGCGCACGAGCGCCGCTGAGAGAGTCAAACATGGCGTAGTTGCCTTCATGGCATGCATACTCGAAATTCTGATAACCCGGCTCCTGCGTGAGCGGAAACGCGACTTTGAAGGGCGCCACGTAGGTTTTCGGATCGTCGACGGTCATCTCATAGCGCATCTCGTCGTTCGCAGTACGCGTAAAGCGCTCGATGGTCTTCAGGGCATCGCTTGACGGAGTGCCATCTCCGTTAACGGCGATTCCGTTCCGATTGCCCATGAAATTCGTGGTCTCAACCACCAGCGTGCTGCCTTCCCAGTGGCCCCGCGAATCGCCCATGTAGGAACGAATGCCTGGACTCGCATGAGGGCGGCCGTCCAGTGGAATGACGCGGGCCTCGTGCACCATCTCCTCCAAAATGGTGATATATCCGGGGGCTTGCACAATCTGCTGGCCGTTTCCATAGATCACCGGGAATATGGACCCGGCAATACCACGGCTAACGCAGCGAATGTACCAACTGAAATCCTCCCATGAGTCGGCTTTGGGATTGTTCACGCCAGCCGATTGGGCGATGGGCCGGGTCTTGGCATCCGGAGTCAGAGCGGGAACCCTGCCATTGGGAGGATCGACTACGAGCGATGTCTGTTTGCAGGGCCGCCGGGCGCGTTCCACCCAGTGACTGGGAGGGCCGGTGCCCACCCGCTGGCCGGAGGCAACGAATTCCTGCTGGTCGTTTTGCTGCTGCTTTTGCAGTTGGCTCTGCCGCTGGGCGAGCTCCTGTTCGGTGTAGTACGCTTTCTCGCCGAGATTCGCGGGCCGATTCATGGGGGTACCGATGCAGTCATCGCTGGTCCAGGTTCCCTGTAAATCGGGATCGCCCCACGGAGTCTTGGGCTGCGTCCAGCGCACCTGGGAGGAAGCCGCTTTGGCGGTCTGCCCCAGTGCGGGCTGGGCCGCGACCACAAAACCCGCGGCCAGCACCACCATTAAACTAACGATCGGAAAATCCCGGTCCTCCATACAGCAGCTCTCCCTTCGGACGTGCCAGACTATAGCGGATCAGCACCTATTCCCGATGCAAACACGACCCCTCTGGAACGGAATCATAGGATATTGTGCCGTGGAGGTCAACCGCAGCCTACCCATGAACCTGTGAAAGGAAGCGACGTCCGGCCTCAGGGAAAAAAAGACCGGCTGCTTACCGACGCAGTCGTGTTGCAGCGCCGATAAGCAGCCGAGTACGAAACGCACAAAAGGCTTTTGTACACAGTACGGCTACATGCCGGCGCCACCACCGCCAGTACGGACGTGAGGTTTGTCGGTCTTGGCATAATCCGCACTCGACTCACCCGCAGAGGCCACATCGTGAGCGCCTGTCCGTTCCAGAATTTCTTTGGCGCGTTTTACCCAATCGGAATTATCACAGTGGACGGAAACGAGAATGCCACCTTCCTTGATCAGACCCTCATAGCGTTTGGCTTCGTACTCCGGAATACCCATCCCGACCAACGCACCGATCAAACCACCGACCACACCTCCGGTTCCGGCACCAGCCAGTGCGCCCATGATCGGACCAGCAGCGATAAAAGGGCCGACTCCAGGTATGGCCAGAGCTCCGATGCCAGCCAGCAACCCGAGTGTGCCCCCTATGACCGCGCCGGTCCCCGCACCGGCAGTGGCGCCTTCCGGGGCCTTGGTATGCTTTTCGTGAGCAAAGTCTTTCGTGCCCATGTTCTCGGACATCAGGACGGATATATCTTCGTTTCGGAAACCGTTCTTCAACAGTTCGTCGACACCCCGCTCGGCTTCCGCACGAGTACGGTAGATGCCAAATACTGCAGTATTCTTTCCTGCCATTGTCTCCTCCTTCTTATTTCGTCTTGTTAGCCGGCTTGACGGTGAGTTCGTTCGTGACGTTGCCCGCTCCGGCAACCTCAACGGCCTTTTGTTCCAGTGTGTTCTTCTCTTCCTCAGAACGGACCGGTCCTTTCAGTGTCACTTTTCCGTTCTGAGCGATGATTTTGGCATTGTGGGCGTACGTAGAAAGTGATTTGTCGTCCACCACTGCCTTACGGATCCTCCGCATCAGTTCGCGATCGGAAACATTGTTCTTTGCCTGATCAGAAGTCGGCTCCGACTTGACCCGATCGCGTTGATTTGCCTTGGTATTGTCCGCTTGTCCGGGCTGGGGCTGCTGTGCTTCGAGGCGCGCAAGGCCAATGCACAGTGCGGCCGCAGCCGTAAGGGTGAGCAGCCATTTGTCCTTCATGGGGACAATTTGAGGCAATTCACGGCCCATGGTTACGGCATTACAAGTGACGTTCCCGTATGGAATATTCCCCGCGTGGCCTTAGGCACTTTATAGAGAAGGGAGGAGCCCGCGATGCGTATTACGCCTTTTCCTCAACTGAACCCAAACTCCTCTTTTGGGGCGCAGAGTAATACTCGGAAGAGGTTCCACCGCATGCGCCCGGACGGGGCAGAGCTGAAATCGTTGAGCAATGGTTGCTAACAGGAGCACGGCCTCCATCATCGCGAATGAAGCTCCGATGCACTGCCGGGGACCGGCGCCAAAGGGAAAATAGGCAAACCTCGGCAGGTTTCGGCACTTCTCCGTGCTCCAGCGGCCGGGATCGAACTTTTCCGGATCCGGAAAGAACCGGGCATCGCGATGCATAACCCACTGACTCATCACAATGTTCGCGCCTGCGGGAATGCGATAGCCTGCCAGTTCGAACTCGTTCACTGCCGTTCGGCCGACACCCCACGCGGGCGGATAGAGCCTCATCGATTCCTTGACGACCCCTTCGGTGTACTTCAATGACGGCAGGTCGGAAATCGTGGGTACGCGCCCATGGAGCACGCGATCCAGCTCGTCGTGCAGTTTTTGCTCCGCCTGCCCATTTTCCGCAAGCAGGTGCCAGGCCCAGGAGAGCGCCAAGGCGGTGGTTTCATGGCCTGCCAGAAGAAAGGTCATCACCTCATCGCGAAGCTGCCGATTGCTCATCTGCCCGCCGTCTTCATCCCGAGCCTCGACCAGCATGGAGAGCAGATCTACAGAATCATGTCCCTGCCGGTGAACGCGGATGATCCGGTACACGGTCTCATCCAGTTTTTGAACTGCACGGCGAAACTCAAACATTCCGGGGCGAGGCAGCAGGCGCACTAAGGACGGGAAAAGCATTCGGGCGCCCGAGATATTTCGCATCAAGACATTCAATGCCTGGGAGATCTCCTGTATCCCTTCGGCTTGGACATTAAACAGCGTGCGTACCGCGATCGAAAGCGTCAGACGCATCATCTCCTGATGAATGTCCACCACGGCCCCGTCCTGCCAGGCGTCGAGGGCCTGCTCGGTATCTTCCGTCATAATGCCGGCGTAGGAGGTGATTCTCTCCCGATGAAAGGCCGGCTGGGCGAGCCGGCGCTGCTTCCTCCAGCTCTCCCCTTCGTTGGTAAGCAAGCCGTCTCCGAACAACCAGCGGCTGTTCCGGATGACACGGTCCTTCAAAAAATTCTGATAATGGCGCACCAAGACGAAATCGATGAGGTCAGGATGATTCAAAAAGTAAACGTGGATCCATCCCGCACGGTAATAGAAGATGTCGCCGTGCTCTTCAGCCCAGCGGCTGAACACCGCCAGAGGGTTGCGGCTCGCCAGCGGTATGTTGCCGATGAGAAAGTGAGGGCGGGGACCCGGAGGGCGCATAGGTTCAGTTTACACACAGCAGAAACCGAGCCACGGCACAGATGAACCTCGCCGACAGGCGATAATTCAGCTATGGAGCGAGGAGCCTATCCGGCAGCACGGAGCGTGTCGCCCAACGTGCAGGGATACTTTGCGCGGCGCCGGGCGGATTATCGCGGCAGCACAGAGGGGCTTGCGGCGACGCCCGATCTGGAGACCATCGAAGCAGTGATTGATGCGTCGTTCTGGGCGAGCCTGCGGCGGGAGGAAGGATATGTTCCCAAAATCTCGCTCGCGTTCGTGTCGCCCGAGGACACCGAGCATCCACTGATTTTTGAGCGGCCGCTACCGCTGGAAGCAGGCGTCCTCACACGAGTGGCGCCGGCCGTCGAGCGGCCGGGAATTCATCTGGGAGTCTGGCGCAATGGGAATGGGCTCGCGGTATGGGGCACGGCGCGCACGCTGCCAAGCCTTTGTTTTGTGACCGAAGTGTCGGCTCCGGGACTACTCGTCATCAAACATCACACGGGCGAAAAAGCCGGGAAGTTCGTGAATGTGGCGGTGCTGGAAGGCGACCAGATCAAAATGATCGATGAACACGCCTCGAGCCTGCCGGATTGCCCGTCACTATTGACATCGCTATTGGGATTCGATTCACCCGGGCCGGGGATCGAGTCCGGCAATGTGCTGGTGCAACTCGCGATTTCCATGCGCGGGCACGGGCGCGGCGGGTCGCTTCTCATTGTTCCAGCGGGGACCGAGGCTTGGCGGGAGTCGATTGTGCCTCCAATGCTGTACGCGGTGACACCGCCTTTCATGGAGTTGAGCCATCTCAGCGGCGCGCCCGCCGAGCAGACCGGCCGGCGGGCCTGGCAGGATGCGCTCCACCGGGCGGTCGCCGCCATCGCGGGGCTGACGGCAGTGGACGGGGCGGTGGTGCTGACCGATCAGTACGAAGTGCTCGGTTTTGGCGCGAAAATCGTGCGCCGAAAAGGCTGCTCGTCAATCGAGCAGGTAACCATGACAGAGCCGGTGGAAGGAGGAACGGCAGCGCTGGTTCACGCCGAACAACTGGGCGGCACGCGGCATCTGTCCGCCGCGCAGTTCGTCCAGGACCAGCGCGATTCGGTAGCGCTGGTGGCCTCGCAAGACGGGCGTTTCACGGTGTTTGCGTGGTCCGCTTGCGAATCGATGGTTCACGCTCATCGGATTGAAGCGCTGTTGTTGTAGATTAAGGCGCGCAGGACCTGCGGACTATGGTGGCCGACAACGGGCCGGATCGCAGCACCTGGAGTGGCTGGACCCCGGCTAGCGCGCGAGCGGCTTCGGGGTAGTCGCTCCACACGACCATCCATTCGGTACAGGAAGAGGGCGGTGGAACCAATCGGCCGGGCGCCAGGCGCGACTGCACCACCACCCTCTGAAACTCGGGCGGTGCTTTGGCGGCCTGCTCAATTTCGCGTGCAGCCTCGTCTCGATCGGCCGGCGTGCCCGTCTCTTTCACTTTATTCAAGAAGAGATCCACGTCAGCAGTACTCAATGGCCGCGTCAGAAGCAATGCCCGCTCACCTGGGGCGAGAGAACGATCAAGAGTTCGCGCTACCTGATAACTCAGCCGGACCGTAGGGTCAGCCGTCTGGCCATGCACGTACCAAAACGCCATGGCCACACCCAGGACAACACTGGCGGAGACGATTGCGGTGCTCCATCGCGGCCATTGCGCAAGACCCGCGGCGGCGAGGAGCAGCACGAAATACATGGGGATGTGGGCTTCGCGGGAAGTAACGTACCGTTCCGGATCGGGGAGGAGGCCGTGCGCGGAGAACAAGATTGCGATCAGAAAGAGGGCGACGAACGTAATCTGAGCGCACATGCGCCAATCCAGAAGCGAGCGATCACGACACAACCGCCACGCTCCCACGACAGCCAGCGCCAGGACCGTCGCTTGCGAGAACTTCGCGGTGATCCAGGCAAGATAGGCGTAGCGTTGCAGGCGCCAGATCGAAAGGTGACGCTCCACCACGAAGTGGCCGGTTTGCGTGAGCCCCTGATGGAGAGCGATCCACAGAACAGGGATGCAGCCGAACACAAAAGCAGCTTTGGCCCACCCGGCGGGACTTCGGTCTTTCCGCACGAGGTACGCCACTGCCAGCACCGGGCATGCCGCCCATGCTTCGTAGCGGGTGAGACAGGCGACGGCGAGACAGAAGCCGGCGGCGATCCAGCGCCCCGTATAGGAATAGTGAAAGGCGAACAGGAGTCCAGCCAACATGAGGATCTCCTGAAACGGTTCGGTCGACACCGCCAGGATGTAAGGATGCGTCACAAACAGGAGCGCAGCCGGAAACGCCCACCGAGCGCCAAAGAGATCGTTGATCACCCAATAGAAGCCCAGTCCGGCAAGGCCGCCTATCAGTGCCATGAGGTAGCGGATCAACAGCGGCTCCATCGAAATACGAGAGATTGCCGCAATGAGCGCCTGGAGCGCCGGCAATTGATGTCCTCGCACCAGATCGAAGCGATCGTACAATCGGAGCACAGGCTCGCCACCCCAGATGATGGGATTGGCCGCGATGAGAATAACCCGCAGAGCGACTCCCAGCAGGAAAACGCAGAGCGGCTTCACACCGAAGTCACGGCGCAGCGGGTCTACTTTTCGCCTCTTTGCTCGCGCGAGCGGGCTCCGATCAGGAAGTGCACGAGGTCGTAATTGTCTTCGTGACAGCCGTACTCGTACATCTGCTCGTCGGGGTCGATCCTGGTCCAGGGGATGCGCGCCGTCCACGGCTTCGTCCAGGTATTCGGATCTTCGACCGTGAATTCATAGTTCAGCGTGTTGGCGTCCACGCGGGTGAAGCGCTCGGTGATGCGGAAGGTGTCGGGGTCAGCGTTTTGGAAAATTACGCCGTCGTCCTTGCGGAAATTCGTGGTTTCCACCACCAGTGTGTCGCCGTCCCAATGGCCGCGGGAATCGCCCAACCATTGGTGAAGGTCCTTGCCAAGATGCGGCCGTCCGTCGACGGGAATGATGCGGGCGCTGTGGATCATCTCGGGAGCGATCACTACAGTCCCAGGGCTCTGGAAGATCTGAAAGTCATTGTTGTAGATGGTCGGCAGATAGGGGGGTGAGTCGGTGCGGATGATGCAGCGCACGGGCAGCGACATATCGCGGTAAGTTTGGGGCAAACCGGCGTTGAAGCGGGCATTGGCGGCGGCGCGCGCGGCGCGGGTTTTCTCCCGCTCCGGCGACAATTTGACCAGCGGGGGAATGCGGCCATCCGCTGGATCGACGATCAAGGACGTGCGGTGGTCCGCTGTGATCTTCAGGCGGCGCGAATCCATCCAGTGCTCGTTGTAGGCGCGATTGACGTCAAGATCGGCGCCTCCATCGCGGCGGTCGCGGCTTAAGTCATTGGCCAGTTCTTCCTGAAAGCCCTGAGCTTCCTCGTCGGAGAGAATATCTTTTGGCCCAATACCGGTCGGACGCTGAAGCGGGGTGCTTGTGGCGTCGTTCCAGACACCCTGCAGATCGGGATCGCCCCAGGGGGTACGGGAAGGAGATCGCTTGGATGCAGAGGCAGCCGGTTTCGTCACCCTAGCAGCGGGCTTGGGCGTCTGGGCAATCAGAAGCGCCGTAAATATGGCGGTTGTGAGAGAGAGCCGGTGAATCATCGCGAGCCTCCCGGCTTGCCGAATCGTCCGAACAATAGATCTTCGGTGAACGGCACGCACTTGAATTCGAGCAGTTGAACGTTTTTCTCCATGCGGCGATAGAGCGGAAAACTGATCTTCCAGGGCCGCGTGTAAACCTTGGGATCCTCGATAGTGGCTTCGTAGATCAAGTGATAGGGACTGGCGGGCGTATAGCGCTCGACCACGTGAAAGGCATCGCTATGGAAATCGCCGGCGCGATCGAGCCAGGACTCCTCGCGCTGGCCGGTCACGTCGATCACGAGCGTGTCGCCTTCCCAGCGGCCGCGCGACCAGCCCATCCACGCCGGAGTAGGCGCCTCTTGCTTCCAGTTCATGCGGACGATGCGGGTGGCGCTGGTGAACTCGTAGGCGATCAGGATGTACGGGCTGGAACCCTGCACGATTCGGAACGGAAACGGCATGTAGGTGGCGCGCGGCACGCCGGGCATATAGCACTTCAACTCGGGATCACCGAGGGCATGACGATTGTCGTCGTTACTGACGTCGACCTTACCTCGATTCTCGAAGTTCGCCTTTTTTTTCTGGAGAGCTTCCGGCCGGTATGGAATCTCACCGCCCTCGATGATGCTTTGACCGGCGGGGCCGGCATCATAAGCGCCTTCGAGTTCGGGATGCAAGCCGGGCTGCGCCTCATGATCGCGCAGATCCCAGTTGGCGGTGACCAGAGCCTGCCAGAGTCCGTTCAAATCAGGATGACCGTCAACCAGCCGGGGAGAGCGATACGGCGGAAATGGTGTGGTGGCAGCAGCCTGACTCGCGCCCGGCGACGCCGAGAGAAGGGCTGCCGCGAGCACAACAATGGCGATCCGGGCGGTTCGAAACCGGTTCAACATGGTCCCAAGTGCCCCTCAGTATACACCCGGCACCCGATGAAATTGGGGCGCGCCTCCGAAGCGGAGGCAGTGGGTTCCAAGGCCCGGGCCCTTAACAGGTAGGGCTACCGTCTTTACCCCGCCTTTAGATACTGCTGGGCGGGTTTCAGAGCAGAAAGGGGCCGGTTCCCGGCCACTACGAACTCGACCTCAACGGGTCCGAAGTTCTCGCTGATCCACTGGTTTTGGCGGCGCGTCAGCTCCACTGCGTCTTCGCCACCGCGGAAGGCAATTCGCATCCGATCGCCATTGCCGGCGATGAGCACACATTCATGAAGCTTGCCCGTTGCATCGGAAAGAATCATGTACATGGGAGCCTCCCAATACGATGCTGGGGCCCGGTCGCCGACTGGAACAAGCTGGCGAACGTTATGGGTCTGCGAATAAAAAGGGCCTGAAACACCTCAATCAAGCCTTTGACTTGCCTAACGGTAGTTATGACCCTCAAAACACGTGCTTTTCACTCGAAAACACCGTAAATCCGCCGATGAGTTGTCCCGACCAGGAGGAGTATGCCGCTTCAGATTGAACACGCGCCGTTAACAAAGGATATTGTACTGGCCAATATTCCCGCCTTTCCGCCAGTAGTTTTGCGCGTTCTCGATCTGTTGGCGAATGAAGATACGGACACGTCACCGCTGGTGCGGGAGATTTCCGCGGACGCGACCCTTTCAGCGCAGATTCTTCGCCTCGCCAATTCGCCGCTGTTCGGCCTGGCGGCCCAGGTGGACACAGTCCATCACGCGGTTGTCACGCTGGGATTCGTCCGCGTTCAATCTCTGGTAATGGCGATTGCGACCACCAATTATATGAAGGGGGCCATGAAAACCGAAGCCCTCCATAAATGCTGGCGCCACACAGTGGCCTCGGCGGTGTTGTGCCGCGAATTAGCGCGCGTGACGGGAATGGCCGCAGACCGAGCGTACACGTTCGGCCTGCTACACGATATTGGGCGACTGGGTCTGCTGGTGGCGTACCCCGAGGACTATGAGTCGCTGCTGCAGACGGCAGACCGTGACGCCGTATCGCTGCTCGATCTGGAAAAGCGGCGGTTCGGATTGGACCATTGCGAAGCGGGACGGCAACTGGTGGAGCAATGGAAGTTGCCGCAGGAATTCTGCGTGATCGCGGGGCGGCACCACGACTCGACCTCCGGAGCGCCGCTCGACTATCTGACGCTGGTCCATGCGGCTTGCCAGCTAGCGGACACATTCGGCTATGCCGTGGTCCGGCCGCTTAAGCAAGCATCGTTTGACGAAATCTGCGCGGGATTGCCGCATGAAGTGCAAGAACACTTCGCGGACGACCCGGAAGCACTGATCGAGGTCCTGGACGCCGCAATCGATCCGGACCATTCTCTTTCGCATGTACCGCTGGTGGAACGGATTGACAGCCTGCCAGAGAAGCCGGCAATGGCGGCGAGCCCAGCGCACATCCCGCAAACGGAGGAACCCGCGCTCTTCAGCAGCGTGGAGCGCCCGCCCGCAGCCTGGGAGCTCCCGGTTCTGTTGTTCGCCGGGCTAATTGTTTTGCTGGGACTGGCGGCAGCGTGCTACCTGTCAAACGGCTAAGCTTCAGAAGCCGCACCGAGCGATTCGGTACTAAACTCATCCTTTGCCCGTCGGGTCCGCGACCGGATTTTCGCGGCGGAAATGGTAGACCAAGGCGCCCACGCCGACTGTCGCCAACGCGCTTAACGATGCGATGGGGTGAGTGAAGATCCCATACAGCATCATGATGGTGCCAACCAGAATATAAAGGGCCGGAATGAGAGGCCAGGCGAAATCGAGGGCGCGCAGCCGCTGCCAGCCCGGGCGGCTGCGGCGGAAGACAAAGACCGATCCGACCGAGAGAACCGTAAATAAAGTGAGGCTGAATCCAATATAGAGGACAAGGTCCGGGAAGGGAGTCAGAGTCATCACCATGGCGAAGAGGCCCTGGCTGATGATTGCGACCACGGGCGTATGCCAGCGCGGATGGACTGCGGCCGCGGCCCGGAAGAACGCGCGGTTCTTGGCCATCGCATAGTACACGCGAGGCCCGATGGTGACCTCGGCGTTAATGGTGGCCATAATCGAAAGCGCCATCAGCGCAGAGAACAGGCCGGCTACATTCGGGCCAAACAGGTTGGACGCTCCCAACGACCCGACGGCAATCTCCCCTTTGAGGGATTCGAGAGGAGTTGAATAAATCAAAACCATATTGAGGCCGAGGTACAAAGCGGTGACAATGGCAGTTCCTGTAGCTAATGCCAAGGGCAGCGTCCGTTCCGGCCGGCGCACCTCCTCGGCAACGTAGGTAGCAGCGTTCCATCCGCTGTATCCGAACATCACCCATAGCAAGCTGACGATGAACTGAGCCGGCAGGCTAATGGTCGAGGTGCGGACGGCGGGTTCGGAGAAATGCTGCCAGCTTCCATTACCGCTCGCGAACCCGAAGAGAACAAAGCCGGCGATCACCGTGATCTTAGTGGCAGTGAGGACGTTCTGCACTTTGGCGACTCGCCCCACACCGACGCAGTTCAGGATCGTGAACGCGGCGATCAGTGCAGAGGCAACCAACTGGGCTGCTCCGAAGTGCAGAGTTAAGGTCCCCGAACCGATGACGTGGGAGGTTCCCACCGCCGGAAACAGATGGCCGACATAGTCGGAGAACGCGAGAGCGGCAGCGGCGATGGGGGCGGAGAAGCCAGCAAAGAACGAAACCCAACCGGTCATGAACCCCCATTCCGGGCCATATGCGTGTGTCAGATACACGTATTCGCCACCGGAGCTGGGAAAATTAATGCCGAGTTCGGAATAACTGAGCGCTCCTGCCAGAGCGAACACGGCGCCCACGGCCCAGCAAGCCAGGATCAGCTTCCCACTACCCAAATCGCCGGCCATAATTCCGGTAGTAGCGAAAATTCCGGCGCCGATCATATTGGAAATCACCAGGGCCGTGGAGCTGAAGAAGCCGAGTTGGCGGAGCAACTCGGCGCGAGGCGCCTGGGTTCGTGGAGGGGGCATCAATTGCCTTTAGTGTCATTATGCAACGGCACCGGCGCAACAACGCCCGGCGGCACGTAAAATAGAAGGCATGATTGCTACGGTAAATCCTGCGACTGGCGAAGTGGTACGCCAGTTCGAAGCCCTGAACGACAGCCAGATTGAAGACAAACTGGCCCGCGCCGAGCGCGCCTATCAAAGTTACCGGCGGACCAGTTTCGCCGATCGGCGCCGTTGGCTGGCGTGCGCGGCAGAAATCCTGGAGTCCGAGAAGGACCGGCTCGGGCGGATTATGACGCTCGAAATGGGCAAACCCATCGGCGCGGCGCGCGCTGAGGCCGCCAAGTGCGCATCGGCCTGCCGCTATTACGTGGAACATGGAGAGCGGCTCCTGTCCGATGAAGTGGTGGACATGGGGACCGGGCGGGCATTCATCAAATACCAGCCGATCGGGGCCGTGCTGGCTGTGATGCCGTGGAATTTCCCGTTCTGGCAGGTATTCCGTTTCGCCGCGCCGGCTCTGATGGCGGGCAACGTGGGGCTGCTCAAACACGCGTCGAACGTGCCGCAGAGCGCGCTCGAAATCGAGGATGTGATCCGGCGGGCGGGATTTCCGGCCGACGTCTTCCAAACGCTGTTGATCGGTTCGCGCCAGGTGGAACGAGTGCTTGACGATCCGCGAGTGAAGGCGGTGACGCTGACCGGCAGCGAGCCGGCGGGGATGCAGGTGGCCAGCCAGGCCGGCAAGCAGATCAAGAAAAGTGTGCTGGAACTGGGCGGCAGCGACCCGTTCATCATCACGCCGAAGGCGGATCTGGATCGCGCGGTGCGCACTGCGGTGGAAGCGCGCTGCATCAATAATGGCCAATCCTGCATCGCCGCGAAGCGATTCATTGTGGACGCGAAGATCGCCGAGGAATTTGAGAAGCGGTTCGCCGCGGGCATGGGGGCGTTGAAGATGGGAGATCCGATGGAGGAGTCGACGCAACTCGGCCCCCTGTCAACGCAGGACATGGTCGAGGACCTGGATAAGCAGGTGCGCTGCTCGGTGGAAATGGGGGCGCGGGTCCTGACGGGAGGCAAGCGGCCCGACGGGCCGGGCAATTTCTATCCGGCCACCGTGCTCACCGACATTCCAAAGAATTCGCCGGCTTATCGCGAGGAATTGTTCGGGCCAGTGGCGGTGGTATTGAAGGCCAACGGGATCGATGAAGCCATCCGGCTGGCCAACGATACGGAATTCGGCCTGGGCGCCAGCGCATGGACCAGCGACGAAGTGGAACAGAAGAAATTTATCGATGAGATCGAAGCCGGTATGGTCTTCATCAACGGAATGGTGGCTTCGGACCCGCGTGTTCCGTTCGGCGGCGTGAAGCGCTCAGGGTATGGCCGCGAGCTTAGCGCTTATGGCATCCGTGAGTTCGTGAACGTAAAAACGGTGCGCATCGCCTGAAAGCGCAACGCCGCGCAAGCAAGGTGCACGCGCGGTAATTGCTAATACATTTTCTTCCGCAGCACAGGTGCGGAATTGAACAATTCCATCGAGCGCTACGAGGCCAATCATCTTATGGTTGGAACAGGTACCTCTATGGAACTCATCAGCCATCGAAAACATGCCGTAAACATCACACAGATCGAGCGCGTGCTGTCGGTCATCGGGGGAGGCGTTCTCACTCTGGCAGGCCTGAAACGAAAGTCGGTGGGTGGGCTCGCGATGGCGTTAGCAGGAGGAGATCTGCTGCGCCGTGGAATCACCGGCCATTCCTATCTCTTTGAGACGATCGGCATCCGCACGGCGCCCGTGGGACAAGGGTGGCAGACTACCAGCGTTCCCTATGAGCTGGGGATCCGGGTGGATCGCACCATCACCATCAACCGGCCGCGCCAGGAAGTCTTTCGTTTCTGGCGGGATCTGACCAACCTGCCCAAATTCATGACGCATGTGGAATCGGTTTCCATTACCGGCGATAACCGGTCGCGCTGGGTGGTGAAGGCACCGGCGGGACGCCACGTGCAATGGGACGCAACCATTCACAACGAGATTGAGAACGAATTGATCGCGTGGCGCACTTTGCCCGGGGCCGATGTGGACCATGCCGGATCCGTCCGGTTCAAAGACGCCGCGGGAGGCGCCACTGAAGTCCAAATCGAGCTCCAGTACAATCCGCCCGCGGGCACACTCGGAGCAGTGTTCGCGAGACTCTGGGGCGAGGAGCCGACGCAGCAGATTGAGGCCGACCTCGTGAAACTGAAGCAGGTGCTCGAGACGGGCGAATTGAGCGTGAAATGAAGATGACCAAGAAAACTCTATTGATCGCGGCGGGTATGGGAGCGGGGCTATTGGCGCGGGCGGCCATCCGGCGGCGCACTCTTCCAAGTATCCGGAATCAAGTTGTGCTGATCACGGGCGGTTCGCGTGGCCTCGGACTCGCGCTCGCTCATGCGTTTGCGCGAGAAGGATGCCGGATCGCGATCTGTGCGCGCGATCCGGTGGCATTGGAAGCGGCGCGCTGCGATCTCAAGCTCGGAGCCCTACTTGCCCTCGAATGCGACGTCACCGACAAAATCCAGGTGGATACGGCGATTCAGCGCGTGACCGCTCATTTTGGACGGATCGACGTGGTTGTAAATAATGCCGGCGAAATCCAGGTGGGACCGTTGGAGAGCATGACCCTGGACGATTTTGAGCGCGCGATGAAGCTCATGTTTTGGGGGGCAGTCTATCCGACGATGGGCGTTCTCCCATCCATGCGAGCACGAGGCACCGGCCGCATCGTCAATATCACGTCGATTGGGGCCAAAGTGGCGGTTCCGCATCTTCTGCCCTACACGAGCGCCAAATTCGCAATCATTGGATTTTCGGAAGGTCTGCGCGCCGAATTGGCAGGGACAGGGATCAAGGTCGTTACAATCGCACCGGGCCTGATGCGGACGGGCTCCCACCTGAATGCGTTTTTCAAGGGCGACCGGGAGCAGGAGACGGTATGGTTCAGTCTGGGCGCGACGCTGCCCGGGATCAGTATGAGTGCGGAGCGAGCGGCCCGCCAGATCGTGGAGGCAACCAAACGCGGCGACGCTGAAAAGATTCTGGGTATGCCGGCCAACCTGCTGGCCCGCTGGCACGCGCTGTTCCCTGGGCTCACGGCCGATATCCTGGGTTGGGTGAATCGCATCCTGCTGCCCGACGGCACGGGAAAAGGACGGCGGCGCGGCCGCGATGCCGCGATTCTGCGGAAACCGTGGATGTCGGCGTTGACGGTGCTAGGTCGCCGAGCGGCGCGGCGGCTGCTCCAATACGCGGCATGAGCATGATAGGATAGCTGTCTCAAATCGGCCGGAACTCATATCGGCCGAATAAAAAAGGGGACAGCGTCATGGGTATCAAACAGCCTGCGCTCGGAATCGTCGCCGCTGGGTTGGTGATGGCGATCGGGCTGGGATTCATTTCACTCTTCAGTTTTCCGATGTTCGCGGGATGGGTCTCGTTTTTTCTTATTTGCTGTATTCCCATGCAGGTAGTGACCGTCGTGATCTGGGGATGCAAGCAGCCGCGTTTCGCCGCCGGGCTTAACCAGCCGGTGAAGGGCATCGCCTTGCTCGCATTGGCGCTGGCCGTGGGCGTGGTGGTCGCTGCGATCCACTATGCCACGGTGGGAGGCAGAGTCGACCCGCCTCCACCAATGGCGGCGATGTGCATCATCACGTCCGTCATTATGACGTTCTGGGGCGCAGTCATGTGGGGCGGCTGGCCGTTTACGTCCTTGATCAAGAACCCGCTGGCGGCAGGCGTAGCTCTGCTGGTAGCAGTTTACGTGGTGAACTATCTTCAGTTCCAACTCTTTTTCGACTACGGCTTCATGCAAGGGGCTCCGGTCTATGTAGCGGCGATTGATCCGCACGGTATGTTTAACGCCTGGAATGCGCTGGTTTTCGAGGTAACCGCGCTGGCGGTATTGTTCCTGGTGTTGAACTTCGATTTGTGGCCTTTCACGAAATCCGCCGCGGTTATGAAGCAGCCGGTGCTGGGATTGGTGTGGACAGCGGTCGCGCTGGTTATCGGAGGCGCCGCGTTTTACCTGGGCGTCAATGTAGCGGGGATGGATGTAGTGGCGTTCATGGTGAAGGTGCCGATCCCATTTATTTTTGGCACGATCATGGTTCTGAATATGATGCAAGGGTCGCTTTTCGGCAAGATGACGCAGCCCTTGAAGGGGGTGCTGAACACGATCGCCTCGGCGGTGATCGGTGTGGGATTGGCCCTGCTGTATGGAGCGCTCGCTCCAGTCGTTACGGGCGCAGTCAAACCAGGACCACCGAGCTATGATTACGAGATCTGGCTGGCTTCGGCCCTTCTGGGAGTCACATTTCCGTTCCTGATCTATTACGCCGAGTTCTTTCAGATGTGGCCGCTGCGGCAGGCAGAAAAGGCGCGCCCGGCCGCGGCGGATTAACCCGCACCGTGGACAAGGTCGCCAGCGTTACTGTGCTATCGTTCTCGATAGAGCGGTGTTGTCAGAAGTCCAACGTCTGATTGCTGTTGCGGCGATTGCCGCGGCAGCCACAGCCGCGCCATCGCCTTCCGGTTCTCCAGCCTTAGCGCGCAGCGCCGATTTTGAGGTGTATGCCCAGGGTGGCCCGGCCGATGCACGCGCGATCCTTCTCGGCTTCGAGCGTCTCCACGCTTACTTCTTACAGCATACGGGACTCCGGCGCGACAAATCCTCGCGAGTACGCGTAATCGCCTTTCGATCCCGCGAGGAGTATGAACCGTACCGGTTGCGGCCCGCAGCGGATGCTTACTATGTGGGTTCGGAGAGCCGCAACACCATTGTTATGACGGCTCCGGCCGACGCCGATGTTCACATCGCAGCTCATGAATACGCGCATTTCATGCTTCACGCAAACAATCTTGCGCTTCCGCCCTGGCTCAATGAAGGGCTGGCGGAATTCTTCTCGACGGTGCGGGCGAACGGCAGGGCAGCGCGCGCAAACCGGGAACTACCGGGTCGTTCGCGCTTGCTGCGCAGTCGAGCCTGGATGCCTCTGCGGGAGCTGGTGATGCTTCCGGCCGACTCACCGCTGCGAGAACAGCGCGATACAGTCGAGATTTTCTATGCGGAGAGCTGGGCGCTGGCCGACATGTTGACAGTGTCGCCGGATTACCGAGCCCGATTCTCAGACCTCATCAGCACTCTCTCATCCGGGGCGCCGAGCGATGAAGCGCTGTCCAAAGTCTACGGAAAACCGCTCAATGAAATCGCGAGGGATTTGCGCGCTTGGGTGGACGCGCGCCGGATTACACCTGATTCCCTTCCCGATCTGGGTCCCGGCGGGGCGCCGATGGAGATTTCGGACGTCACGCCCCTGGCATGGCGCGGAGTGCTTGCCGAACTGCTGCTCGCCTGCGAGAAGTTTGACGAGGCGGAAGCCGCATACCAGGAACTGGCTCACGCGGTCCCGGAAAACGCCAATTTTCCGGCGGCGCTGGGTACCATCGCTCTTCGCAAGCGCGACTGGAAGGGCGCGCGACAGTATTGGCGGCGCGCACTGGATTTGGGACTGAACGATGCGGATGCCTGCTACCGTTACGCTGTGCTGGCCGATGCGGCGGGTTTGACCTCCGCGGATCTTCGTCCGGCGTTGGAGCGCGCCGTGACCGTGCGGCCCGACTTCGATAACGCGCATTACCTTTTGGCTCACCTCGACAATAATGCCGGCCAGTATGAATCCGCAGTCGCGCACCTGCGCGCCATGCGCGCGATCAGCGCGGCGAGGCAGTTCGCGTATTGGACGGCCATGTCGTATGCGTTGAATGAGCTGGGCCGTCACGAGGAGGCTAAAGCGGCGGCCATTCAAGCGCGAGATCATGCCTCGACCTCCGAGGAGCGAGCGCGGGCGGAACAACTCGGAGAGATTGCGGACACCGACCTGACCGTACGGTTCACCCGCGACGCGAACGGCAACTCACACCTGGTCACCACGCGCGTCCCGCGCGCGGAGCAGAACTGGAATCCCTTCATTGAACCGGGAGACCGGATTCGACACGCGGAGGGTAAACTCCGGGCTATCGACTGCGCCAGAACGGCTCCGACACTGGTTTTGGAGACTTCGGCCGGATCTATTGTGCTCACGATTGCCGACGTGTCGCGAGTACAAATGCGCAATGCGCCTCCGGAATTCACCTGCGGTCCTCAGCCAGAGAATGCTGTGAGTGTGGTTTACGCCGCGTACGAACACCGTGAGGCCGGCAGCGACGGGGTTGTGAGGGGAGTTGAATTTCGATAGGTACTTCGCCTGAAATCGGAGATGAGGGAAGCTGGAGAAACTCAGAGCAGTCCGATTTTCTTCATTTTATAGCGCAGCGAAAACCGGCCGATTCCAAGAAGCGCGGCTGCGCGAGTCTGATTGCCACCAGTTTCCGCGAGCGCGGCGGCAATCAGCTCTCTTTCTCCACTGAGTAGTGAAAAGCGGGCTGTCGTATCCGTCCTTTCCAGCATGGCAGCACGGGCAGACCCGTTAGGACCATTCGGAAGGGCCAAACTAGCCGCTGTCAGTAACGGGGACGGCTCGACTAAGACGGCCCGTTCAATTACATTGCGCAATTCCCGGACATTTCCCGGCCAGGAGTGTCCCTCGATCAACCGTTTGGCGCCGGGGTGGATTCCCCGAATGTCGCGGTCGTGCAGATGGTTAAAATGGTCGAGGAAGAAACTTATCAACGTGGTCAAATCCTCGGGGCGTTCCCGCAGCGCGGGAACGCGGATCTGCACTCCATTTAACCGATAGTACAGGTCGCTGCGAAAACGGCGTTCTTCAATGGCTTTCTCGAGATCGGTATTGGTCGCGCCAATGACGCGGACGTCGACGGAAATACTGCGCGAGCCGCCGACCCGCCGGAACGTATGGTCCTCAAGAACGCGCAGAAGCTTGGCCTGAAGCGGCAGCGGCATTTCGCCGATCTCATCGAGGAACACGGTTCCGCCATCGGCAACTTGCAACAGTCCCTCTTTGGAATCGTGCGCGCCGGTAAACGCGCCCCTCTCATAGCCAAACAGTTCGCTCTCCAGGAGAGCTTCCGGCAGCGCGGCGCAGTTAATCGGCACCAGAGATGCGGCGGCGCGGCGGCTCAACGCGTGGAGCCGCTTGGCAATGAGTTCCTTGCCTGTGCCGCTTTCGCCAACCAACAATATTGAAGTGGCGCGGCTGGCTGCAATGCGCGAGACGAATTCCAACAATTCCTGAACTACCGAAGATTGCCCGATAAATTCGGGAGGCGCTCCGAGAATCCCGAAGTGATGCAGGGAAAGAGCCCAGCCCTGGACCCCGGTAACGCGATCCTGCAAGGGGATACCGGAAATTTCCAATGTACGCCGCTCGCCCTTGGGCGCCTGAAATTCGCATCGCCATTCCAGCCGCGCCGGTGGCGGCTGGACCGGGACCGGACCTCCAACTGCGAGCGGCGCCAGGACCTCGTCCGCCTTCCGGTGAAGCAGTTCGCCCGCCGGCATCTGCAACAGTTGAGATGCCGCCCGATTCGCGGCAAACACGACCAGCGAACGGTCGCAGAGCAGCATCGCATCCTCGATACTCTCGAACCAGGCCGTGGCCAGCAGCGACTCCGAACCGGGCGGCGTAACAACCGAAATATCACCCATACAGTTTCAGCACTCAGGCTCCGGAGCGTCCGGCGGAGCTATCCGGGTTTGGATTCGTCTTTCGCTTTGGAGCACACCGGACAGCAATCGGCGCAATAGAGCCCATGCTCCCGCCGGGGCATATGGACGGGAGAAGCCGGCTGGCCACAGCGATCGCACGGAGCCACCATGCGGGATGTAATGATGCAAGGCGACATGACAGCCATCCAGCCTGGAGCGCCGGCTGATTGTTCGCCGTTTGGTCCTACCGCCCCTGTCCCTTGAGTGTTGCTTCGCAACACGCTCTTCTCCTATTATCCCGTGCTTTCTCAACGTGGCTCATCAGCTGCCACTCAACTTCTTCAAACCATCCTGGGCCTTGCGGGAACTCTCCGCTACAGGATCCGCCGCCACCGCCTTCGACCAGTAGGACCGGGCGCGTTCCGCATTGCCGAGGTTCGCGTAAATCGCGCCCAGGTTGTACAGTGCGTCCACGTGCTTCGGATTCAAAGCCAGAACTCTCTCGGTCTCCGCAATCGCGCCGTTCACATCATTTCGCTCGTACAGCAGCCGCCCCAGTTCCAGATGAGCATCCTGGCTCGACGGTTCACCTTTGACAGCGTCCCGAAGATGTCCGGCTGCATCATCGAGTGCCCCCTTCTCGCGCTCCAGTTGCGCCATCCGCAACAACACCGGCGTGTGGCCGGGTTTCTTCTGCAACTGCACCGCCAATTCTTTCAACTCGTGCTCTGGGTTATCAGCCCCAACGGGAGCCGGTTTGGGCGCGGTTGACGTCGCAGAGTGCGTCGTAATCTTCAACAAAAATGCGGACACTGCACCGATCAAAACCAGGCTCGTGCCCATTACGATCCATTTTTTACGCGAAGCTGGCATGTACTTCTTCGGCTCCCAGTATTTTTTCCACGATCTCGATACCGATCTTGCGAAGAAACGCCTCGGGCGATTCCCCGCCTATCAAAACAAATACATAGTGGTTCGGTAGTTCAAATACGCTATTGGCGGATACTATCTGAACGCAATGAGGGAGGATCCGGGCGACCTGCGACTCGCGGATGATCTTGACTCTTCCCTGCTGCTCGGCGTCATGGATCATTTTGCGGTTCCGCTCGCGGGCGCGCTTGAAATCGAGGCCGCGGTAGGAAAGCGTGACTCGATTGCGTGAAGCCTTGCTTAACGCCAGGGCCGCCTCGATGGCGGAATCGCCACCTCCGACCACGAGGATGTCCTTGCCCTCATAGGAATCGGCCTCGATGAGACGATACGTCACCTTGCTCAAGTCCTCACCGGGAATGCCCAGCCGGCGCGGCGTGCCGCGTTTGCCGAGCGCGAGCACCACATTCTTGGTCTGATACACTCCTTTGCCCGTGAGGACTCGGAACACCGGCCCTTCGCGAACAATCGATTCGACGCCTTCATTGGTTTGCACGCGGACGCCGGTATTCGCCAGGATGGTTTCCCAAACTGATAGCAGCGACTCTTTAGTACCGTCACCGACGTACAGACTGCCGTAGAGCGGCATCTCGACCGGCTCCGCCATGAGAAATTTGTGTCGCGGATAATTGCGGATGGTTGATGCGACTTCGCCTTGTTCTAGAGTTAGATAGCGCAGCCCGTTCTGCTGGGCAGCCAGCGAAGCGCTGAGACCGGCCGGCCCGGCGCCGACGATGGTGACGTCGAACGTCTTGTCTGGAGCCGACGCTCGGGAAGCAACGACGATATGGTCACGATTCACTGCGGGAGGCGCCCATTCGCCCTTGGTCTCGAGCTCCCTTTTAATGCTGTCGATCGCCATCCGCCCTTCATTGATCGCGGTCTTGATCAATCCCATGCCCGACAGCTCGCCCGCGATATAGATGCCGGCCACATTGGTTTCGAAGGTCTCTTTGACCAGAGGCGCGCGCAAAGTTTGCAGCGTGTTGCCAAAGGCCAGGCTGAGTGCCGAGGTCGGGCATACCGCGATGCACTTGGCATGTCCGACGCACCGTTCGGGGTGCGAAAGAATCGCTTTGCCGCCGACGAGCGCCAAAGTTCCAGTCTCCGGGCAGGCGTCCGCGCAACTCCCGCATCCGATACACAGCGTGGCATTGATGACCGGCCGCGGCTTCCCATTTTCCAGCCGTGCCGCACCGTTAGCCGGCACTTGGATGGCGGCCCGATGCAGGTTCCACAACGACATTGGGGCGCCGCAAGAAGGACAGAACGTCGATTCCCAGGAGATTGTTTTACGGCAGCGTGGGCAGGTGATCGTCGCCTTAGACGACGGAGCGGCCGGAGCGCCCGTCCCCGCCGCCCGCTTCGGCGCGGCCAGTCTCGCCAGATATCGGCGGAGAAAGAAAAATGTCACCAGGGAAGCGATCAGGAATGTAACCAGCGTATCCATGAAAACCAGTGTCTCAGAAGTAACCCATCAACACCGCCACGAACACGTGGACGCAGACCAGAATCGCAAACGAATAGCTGAATGGCCGATGGACCACGTGCCACAGATGAAAGACGTGGTGGGTCTTCGACAAAAACGAGATCTTCGTGGCCATCCAGGATCTCCGGCGCGCCAGATTGATCACGCTCTCCAGACCCGCTTCCTCCGATGCGCGCAACCCCCACAAGGTTTTCTTTGTCGCGGCGCTCGACAAAGCCCGGCGGCGGATCCGCGCCACCAGGAAAGGTCTTTTTATGTCGCAGACCGCCATGAGCAGCAAGGCGGCGACCACGGGCATCGCTTCGACTCTCTCTTTAGCCGGGACGGCCAGCAGCGGCTTCAACTCTTCGGCCGATACCAGGCTCTGCTGCTGTAACTGGCCGGTCAGATCTTCGGTCATCATCTGCATTTCCTGAAGCGACAACTCCGCGGCATTGATTCTTCGGGGAATTTGCGAGTAGAGGTAGCGGCCCACGATCCCGCTCAGCGCTACGGCCATCATGATCCAGTAGGAAGTCCCGGCCAGCCCTCTCATCCGGAAGCCGGCGTGAAACGTGATCAGCACCGGCGCCGAGATCCCCATTACTACATGAAGGTCCAGCCAGTTTTTGGTTTTGCCTACTCTGCTCAGCGTCTTCGACCGTTTGCGAATGGCGTAAAGAAAGATACCTAGAAAACTGGCCACTCCGAGCAAGCCCAGGCGAATGCCGGTCGGTCCACTCGGCCGCAATTCCCGGTTCAATGGATGATACGCGCGATCTTCCAGCGATAGCCGGTAGTAGCTGAAGCCGTGAATTACCGTCCAGCCCAAAACTACCACGTAAAACCCGATCAGCAGCCAGACTGCGAGCCGGTGGCGGCCGGCGGGCTTCAATACGTAATCACTGAAAGTTCCGGTTACGGTCACAACGCCTCATTGCGGATTTGCGGTCTTCACTTCGGTTTCGACTTCGAAGCGCCGGTAATTACTGAACTGATGCGTATTGCGCCAGTGCTGGCGCTTGGTTTCGGCTTCGATTACAGCTTGCGACGGAAGCCAGAATTGAGTGGTTTCATTAAATCGAACATCAGAATATGTCACGTCGGTATCCAGCCGCAGGAGTCCGGTCTCCGCCATCGTGCTTCCCAGTCCAGCCTGAATGCGCACGACGGCGAAAGTCGCCGGATCAACCCAAGCGGTCCCCCGCCATTGCAGCGGGTATTCCCGTTCCCGCAAGAGCAGCACCGACAGCGGATGCTCCTGCACTACCTGCTCGAATCCAAGGCGCAGGAAATGGCGGCCGGGAGCGACCTCGTCGGGTAGACGTCGAAACTCATAGCGCGATTGGTACAGAGGATGAAATATCAGCGTCAGGATAGAGAAGCCGTTGGTCTCCAGAAGCGATGCATTCCCTTTCGACATCTTGTGGGTTTTTTCAACGCGCGACTCGTCGACCGCGATTTCCGTTCCGGAAGCCTGCAGAATAATCAAATAGTCGAAACTCTCCTTCTGCTCGAACAATACCTTGCCTTTCTCGCCAATTTTCGACTGAGTGACGGCTTCGGTACAAGTTACCGAAGAGAAATAACTCCAGAATTTCTCCACCTGCTGGCCGACCCGCTCAAGTATGGTGGGAAGCTCAGCGTCGGGCCGGATGGTCACCATGGTCTCCGCCCCCCTCGCCGCGCCGGCCAGCAAGACCGCGAGAAAGATGGGACAGACGCAACATTTTCCGAATTTCCTAGAAGCGATAACCGAAGTTAACAAAAGTCTGGTCATAGTTCTGCGTACCCCCGTGGTAAACGGTCCAGCCGGCCCCGAGCATGTAGTGATTACCGATCAGGTAATCGAGCGTCCCGGTTCCGAACTTAGTCCGAGACTGCGTAGTAAACGGTGAACGGAGAGTTTGCACGCCTCCCTGCACATCCAGGCGCAGCTTGTCTGTGAACTGGCGGCTCAGGGTCACCGAACCATAGGAGCCGGCGCCGAACGAGCTGGTGAATTTGGAATACCGCAGGTCGGTGCGGAATGAAAGACTCGCCAGGGCTGGCAATCCCGGGATCCGCGGCAGGGCGGCGGGCAGCGGCAGGAACCGGCTGATGCGGGGCAGAGTGATGCGGGGCAGCCCCGGGAAACTGGGCAATCTCGGCAGGCGCGGCAGGACCAGGCCGCCCATGTAGTTGAACGACGGCTGCGCGTCCCCCTGGCGCCGGTTACGGCCGAGACTCCCATATAGCGTCGTCCCGCGGTAGACGTCGAGCCGGAAGCCGCCGCTGAGACCTTGAAACAGGAACTGATCGAGCAACCCGGTGCCAAGCAGCCGCAAGTCGAACGTCGGCACGTCGCGGAAATAGTTGTGGCTAATGTCGAGCGAAAGCCTCTTTACGGGCTGGACGCGGAAGGTGGCGAAGCTGCGGGCCAGCCGCGGATCGTTGCGGCCGTCGGTGGTGAGGGCCTTGGCCAGCCGGTCCACCTCCAGGTCATGGTAAATCGAGAGCCATTGGCCCACCATCGTGTTCTCGAAGAACAAGAACTGGCGCTCGGGATGCCAGTGGCTGCGCGTGACGGCCGCGCCGGCCGTGCTGTTATAGCGGACGGTCTCGTACGAGCCCACTTCATACGCCACAAAGCTGCCGGCCATCTGGCGGTTGGGATCGTAGTTCCAGGCGGTGGGATTCGGCGTCGATCCAGCGAAGGTTCCGGCAGTGAAGTTCTTTCCCAGCCGGCGGCCGAAATAGCCGCCATCGATCGTGCTCAGACTCGGCGCCCACGGCAGCAGAAAACGGCCAAAGCCCGCCACATAGCGCGAGTTTGGATTGTTGTAATACATGCCGATCTGGTAGGTGCGGTTGAGAAGATCGTTCAGCGTTTGCTGTTGCGGTATGCCGCTCTGGCTGCTCAGGCGCCCGCGCCAATAGCCTGTAAAATTCCAGTAGCTGCCGCCGATGCGGGTCATGTCCATGCGGAGCACGAGGCCTTCCTGCATGGTGTGCATTCCCGACGTATGGTCGAAGATTGCAGTTTGCTCGAAGGCGATCCGTCCGCGGACTTTGTTCACTTCCGGGGATGGGTTGTGAGGGACGTACTCCCGCAACTCTTCATCGAGCGGATCCCCTTCCGTAAACGACACGGTCTGTGCCACGTGGCGGAGCGTCTTAGAGGAGCGAACCAGTTGAATTGCCTGCGTGTCTTCATAGGAAAGTTCGGCTGTATCATCCACCTCGATGGGCTTGGCCCCGTCCTTGATTTCGCATACCGCGGAGATGGTAGCGACGGCGATTATGTTGAGGTCGCCGATATCCTGGGTGGTCATTTGGGCGGCGCCCGGGGTCAGGCGCGAGACCTTCAGATGCATTCCTTCCTTAAGCCCGTCTTCACTGCCTCCGTCCAGATACACGGCTCCGGACGCGATCTGCTTCACGTGATAGGTAGTCCGTACCGATGGCGTCTGCGCGCACAATACCGACGCCAGCCAAAACACCGCGGTGACCACTTCCGCCCGCGGCAGCCACCTCCGAATCATCCGCTAGTCCCCTTCGGATGACAGGTGTAACAGCTCGTTCCGTTATACACGAAACCCTTGACCCCACTGTGATCCTGAGTCACCTGCGTCTGATTACTGTGCTGGTGACAGGCAATGCAGGTGAAGACCGCGAAATTCGCGCTGTTGGTGTGGCAATCGCTGCACTGCGTCCACTTCCCGTTGTGCTTGCCGCTGTAGATCGGGAAATAGGCAGAATCGTGCGCTGTGTACTTGGCGCCGGTCCAATCGACGAACGTGTGACACGAGCTGCAGATCTGGCCGAACCCAGCCGCGGCGTGATTGGGATTGGTGGTGGTGTTGTAATCGGTCTGGTGGCAGCTCCAGCAATCGCTCGGCGTCGACGTATAGTTGTTGCCGACATGACAGAGGCCGCACTGGTTGTTGGTCAACATGGTGGCGTGATATCCCGTGAGCGCCAGGGGTGTTGATGGATGCGTGAACGTCGCGCCCAACCAGTTCGTGGTCGAGTGGCACATCGAGCAATCCTGCGGGAATCCCGCGGCCACGTGCGCGGGCGCGTTCGTCCCGTTGTAATCCGTTTGATGGCAAGTCCAGCAGGCCGTGCTGGTCAGGCCGAAATTATTATTGACGTGACACTGAGCGCATTGAATCGTGGCGTGCATTCCGGTCAGCGTGAACCCGGTAGTCGAATGATTGAAAGTCGCGCCCAGCCAGTTGGTCGTCGTATGGCAGCCCGAGCAATCCTGCGGAAATCCGTTGGCCTTGTGC
>CAZKQQ010000009.1:35183-70373 GCA_964554945.1 uncultured Solibacteraceae bacterium
TTGAGTTGTAATCCGTCTGATGGCAGTTCCAGCAGTTCCCATTGGGCAGGCTGTAGTTGTTGTTCACATGGCACTGCGCGCACGGCAGGCTGGTGTGTGTTCCGGTCAGCGTGAACCCGGTGGTAGCGTGGTTGAAGGTCGCGCTCGTCCAGTTCGTGATCGTGGTGCCATGGCACAGCGTGCAGTCCTGAGGGAAACCTGCCGAGGCGTGCGGAGGACTGTTGGCGCCGTTGTAATCGGTTTGGTGGCAGTTCCAGCACGCCGCGCTGGTCAGACCGTAATTATTGTTCACATGGCAAGCCGTGCATTGCTGACTGGCGTGCAACCCGACCAGGGCAAATCCCGTGGTGGAGTGGTTGAACGTCGCTCCCAGCCAGTTCATGGTCGTGTGGCAGCCGGAGCAATCCTGCGGGAAATTCGTCGCCTTGTGGGGTGGATTTGTGGTTCCGTTGTAATCGGTCTGGTGGCAGTTCCAGCAATTTCCGTTGGGCAGGGTGTAATTGTTGTTCACGTGGCACTGCGCACACTGCAGATTGGTGTGCGTGCCGGTCAGCGCGAATCCGGTAGTCGAGTGATTAAAGGTCGCGCTCGTCCAATTGGTGATCGACGTCCCGTGGCAGATCGTGCAGTCTTGTGGGAATCCGGATGCCTGGTGCGGCGGATTGTTCGTGCCGTTGAAATCCGCCAGATGACAGGTAATGCACGCGGTGCTGCTCAGCGCGTAATTGTTGTTCACGTGACAGGACGCGCACTGCTGGGCGGCATGCAATCCCACCAGCGTAAACCCGGTCGTGGAATGATTGAACGTCGCGCCCAGCCAGTTGACGGTAGTGTGGCAGCCCGAACAGTCCTGTGGGAAATTCGTTGCCTTATGCGGCGGATTGGTAGTCCCGTTGTAATCGGTCTGGTGGCAGTTCCAGCAGTTTCCGTTCGGCAGGCTGTAATTGTTGTTCACGTGGCATTGGGCGCACTGCAGGCTGGTATGAGTACCCGTCAGCGCAAAGCCGGTGCTGGTGTGGTTAAAGGTCGCGCTGGTCCAGTTTGTAATCGCAGTACCGTGGCACAGCGTGCAATCCTGCGGGAAGCCTGCGGCTTGATGCGGCGGGTTGGCCGCTCCGTTGAAATCCGTGAGATGGCACGTGATGCATGCGCCGCTAGCGAGGGTGTAATTGTTATTGATATGGCAGGCCGCGCACTGCTGGGTAGCGTGCAACCCCACCAGAGCGAAGCCGGTGGCCGCGTGATTGAACTGCGCGCCTGACCACTGCACCGTCGTATGGCACAACGTACAGTCCTGGGGCAATCCCGCCGCCTTATGCGGAGGGCTGTTGGTGCTATTGAAATCGTTCAAATGACAATTGATACATGTCCCGCTCGTAAAACTGTAATTGCCATTGACGTGGCACTGTGCGCACTGCAGGCTGGTATGTGCGCCGGTGAGCGCGAATCCGGTCGAAGCGTGATTGAACTGCGCGCCCAGCCACTGCACCGTGTTGTGACAACCGGTGCAATCCTGCGGGAAATTGGCCGCTTTATGGTTGGGATTGTTGGCCGTATTGTAGTCGTTCAGATGGCACGTGACGCAGGCGGCACTTGACAGGCCGAAATTGTTGCTGACATGGCACTGCGCGCATTGGGTGCTGGTATGCGCGCCGGTCAGCGTGAAACCGGTGGTCGAGTGGTCGAACTTCACCCCCATCCATTGCACCGTGTTGTGGCAGAGTGTGCAGTCTTGCGGAAAGCCCGCGGATTTGTGGTTAGGATTGTTGGCTGTATTGAAGTCGTTCAGGTGGCACGTCAAGCACGCGGTGCTCGACAGAGTGAAATTGTTGTTGACATGACATTGCGCGCACTGCGTGCTCGTGTGCGCGCCAGTCAGCGCGAAGCCTGTGGCCGTGTGGTCAAATTTCGCTCCCATCCATTGCACGGTGTTGTGGCAGGTCTCGCAGGTTGTGGGAAAATTCGCGGTCCGGTGATTCGGATTCGTGGTGTTCGCGAAATCCGGCAAGTGACAGCCCGAGCACGCCGTGGGTGTACCGACGAACTTGCCACCGACGTGGCATTGCACGCAGGTCACAGTGGTGTGCTGTCCGGTGAGCGGGAAAGCCGTGAGCTTATTGTGGTCAAATGCAGCGCCCGACCACGTAAGCGTGGTATGGCAGAGCGAGCAATCCTGCGGAAACGCGGCGGTCACGTGGTTCGGATTATTCGTGGCCGCGAAATCATTGGCGTGGCAGCCATAACATGCGACGGGCGTTCCCGCGAAACGGTTTCCGACATGGCACTGCGTGCAAGCCAGCGTGGCATGCGCTCCCGTCAGCGCGAAGCTCGTGAACTGGCTGTGATTGAATCGGGCGCCTTGCCACACGTTCATGCTGTGGCAGTTTTCGCAGGTTGTTGGAAGATTGGCCGCCACATGGTTCAACGGCGTCCCTGTCTGATAATCCCGCAAGTGGCACGAGACGCATTGCGTGCTCAACCCGGTGTACACGCCAGTGGCGGCGCCGTGATGGCAATCGTCGCAGGTGGCGGCGGCGTGAGCGCCGATCAGCGGGAACCGATTATTGTGATCGCGAATGGCGGAAATCTCAACACCCCAACCACGAACGCTATGACACTCCTGGCAATTCGCTCCAAACTGGCGGCGATGGAGATCCGCATGGCACTCCGAGCAGCGCGTCGGCGCCTTCGCAAACACCAGGCTCACGTGGCAGCCGGTGCAGGCCACATTTTGGTGAAGGCCTAATAAAGCAAAACTGGTCTGGGTGTTGTGATTAAACTCCGGCTGTTTTCGAATCGGTTTCCAGGCGGTGGTGGTGTGACAGTTTTCGCAAGGGGTGTTGAGCGAGCCGTGGGGATTCGCGACGCGGCCGCGAACGGCGTCCTGTCCGAAGATCCCTGGCGCCAGTGTCGCGAAAAACAACAGCAGTAACCGAGGTAAGAGATTGCCGTTGCTGGACAAACAGGTCGTTCCCGGTCCCGTCACAAGTGTTGCGTCGAAAGGCAATTTTCCAACCATCCGTCCGTTCCAGAACTGAATAGGTGCGCGATCAGATGCCAGGTGCCATATGGCACAGCGATGTAATTCGTGCCTGGAAAAAACGACTGAGTTAACAGTTAACGTCTTACTATTGAGTTACTTACTATGGCAAGCAGCACACGCGCGCGGGGTGCCGCGATAGGTCACCACATTTCTGCCGTTAATCTCCTTGTGGTCGGTATGACAGAGCTTGCAGGGAACCTTGTCGTGCGCTCCCGCTAATGAAAAGGTGCTTGCTGCTTCGTGATTGAACAAGCCGGCGATCCAGTGAACGGAATCATGGCACAGGGCGCAATCCACCGGCTCAGACCCCTTCTGGAACTGGCCGGCATGGACATCCTCGTGACACCCGATGCAGCGTTCGGGCGCCGGCTGAAACGGAATAATTCGCGAACGCACAGCGGCAGCAACCGGCCGATGACAATCCACGCAGGCCAGCACCTGGTGCCGGCCCATCAAGGCAAACGTGGTGTTCCCGTGATCGAATGATCTCAGCTCGTGCCACGATTTCAGGCCATGGCACGACTCGCACACGCTCTGCCCGTGCTTTAAGCCTATGGTCATGAGCTTAGGGAATTCTCCCTGATGGGGATCCTGGTGGCAGTTTTCGCAGGCAGCATTGGCAAAATGATATTTCCGGTCGGCGCCCGCCGGGGCTTCTTCTTTCCGATGGCAATCCTGGCAGGCTACGGCTGCGTGCGCGCCCTTTAGGGCGAAGGTCGAGGTCTGATGTTGCTTCAGCGTGAATGTCGATGGATGGAAGCCTTCCACCTTGTGGCAATCTTCACACCGGTTAAAGTGCGGAGCGCCGGAGAACTGCTGCGCGTGTGCATCTTTATGGCAATCCAGACACGCCTGAGACGAGGGGTGATAATTGGTGTCGAGACCGGCCGGAATATGGCACTTCGCGCAGGCCACTCCCTGGTGCTTGCCGGCGAGAGGGTACTTAGTCGATTGATGGCTGCTCTCAGTAAATGTGGCGGGCTTCCATCCTGCATCGAGGTGACAGGAGCGGCATTCGCCGTGATCGGCACGGCTTACGAACTGCCCCTTATGCTGGTCCTGGTGGCAGTCCATGCACTTGTCGTGCTCGATCGGCTTCTTGAAATCGGAGTTCTTGTGGCACTTGTCGCATGCAAGTCCTTCGTGCTTGCCGCTTAGCGGGAACTTGGTTCTGCTGTGATCGAAATTGCCGCCGGAGATTTGCACGTGGCGCCAAGTCTCGGTGTTATGGCACGACTCGCAACGCGCCGCGAACGCACCGTGATGCGGATCCTGGTGACACGACGTGCAAGACGCAAAGCCGAGGCCTTTATACTGGACAACCTTGGCGTCTTCCTTAGTAGGCTTGTGACACTTGGCGCATTCCAGGTTCTCGTGCTTTCCGGTCAGCGGGAAATGTGTCATCGAATGATCAAATCGTTTGGTTGCCTTCCAGTTATTCGAATCGTGGCACGTCTGGCAATCGGTCCCTAACTGACCGGCGTGATGATCTTCGTGGCAGGTCAGACAGGCTGGGTGGAGCCCTTCGAACGTCTGCGTCAGGTCGTGAACCATTATGTGTTTGCGGTCCGCCGCAGAGATGTGTTTGGGATTATGGCACTCTTCGCATTTCAACCGGGCGTGCTTACCGATTAGCGCGTAACCCGTTTGCTTATGGTCGAACTCTTCCCTGGACGTCTCCCACTTGAAGATACGGAACCGCTCCCCGTAATGCTCCGTATGACAGCGGGCGCAATCGGTGTCCCCCTGGGCGTGGTTGGCAACCCGCCCGTGCATGCCCTCGTGGTTCTTGACCAGTTCGGAGATTTCGCGGTGGCAGTTCAGGCATTTCAGCCTCGCTTCTCCAGCGCCGAAGCTATGACACATGGCGCACTTCAAAGGACTATCCAAAGACTGATGCGCTTTGGAAAGGGGTCCCGGCGAGACCTGCGCTTGCAGCGGCAGATCGCAGAAAAATGCCACGCTCGCGAAGGCAAGAAGGATTCTGGTCGTCAGATGCAAGCCGGGCGAACGGTGCAAGCCAACTGCCAAACATACGATGGCCGCTTGCTCGGCCCCGCTCGGCCGGCATCCGGGGGAGGTGAAATTGAATTAGTTGTGGCCCGCGCGATGCCCCAACAGCTTTTTCAGCAACGAACCTATTTCCAGGAAGCCTTGCAAATCGGGAGGCTTCGTAATGAATTGGCTGACGTGGAGGGTTTCCGCCATTTCGCGATCGCGGCGGGAAACAGACGAAGTCAGGACGGCGACAGGGACTTCGGCGAACGCGCCACTCGATTGCATGGCTTCCAAGACTTCGAGGCCATCGTGCTTCGGCAGATTCAGATCGACAATTGCGAGGTCAGGAATGGGTGTTCCGGTATAGTTTCCTTGACGGCGCACGCGTGAGATCGCCTCCGCACCGTCCTCGATCACAGTCAATTCATAATCGACTTCCGCGTCAGCGAGAGCCCGCCGCAAAAGATAAACGTCTACCGGATTGTCTTCGATCACCAGGATCCTGGCCTTGGTGATCGCTTTCGGCGTCATCTGTCCCCTCTTGTAATACCTGGCAAGGTGAACACGAAGTTCGCGCCGCGGCCCGGCTCCGATTCGACCCATATCCGGCCACCGTATCGCTCCACGATTCGCTGGCAGATGGCGAGCCCAATGCCGGTGCCGGGAATCTTCTTGCCATGCAGCCTCTTGAAAATTCCAAAGATACTCTCGTGGTATTCGGGATCGATCCCCATTCCATTGTCGGCCACCGTGAAACGAAATTCGCCTTCCGTTTCCTGAACGGACACATGAATCCGCGGCGGCCCCTGTCCGCGATACTTGAGGGCGTTGCCGATCAGGTTTTGAAACAGGGATATCCAATGTGCTTTGTTGGCGCTTAGGATCGGCATAGGATCAGTGGTGATTACGGCGCAGGTTTCATCGATGGCAATCTGCAAGTTTTTGAGAACGGTATCAATGACGAGGTTGAGATCGACCGGTTCGACCGGCTCCTGCCGCTCCGCGATTTCCGTGTATGTCAGTAAATCCGCGAGCAATTCGCGCATACGGTCGGTGCCGTCGATAATATTTTGGATAAACAGCGGCGCATCCTTATGCGGAGGTCCGGGCGTCGTGTTGGCCAAAAACTGCGCGAACGTGGTAATCATCCGGAGAGGCTCCTGCAAATCGTGACTCGCCGCAAAAGCGAAGCGCTCCAGATCTGCGTTAGCCCGGCCAAGATTGGTGTTGAGTTCGCGCAACTGATCTTCGTCCCGCTTCCGGCTGGTAACGTCGCGGGCAATTTTTGACGCGCCGACGATTCGCCCCGTCGAGTCGTATATGGGCGAGACAGTGAGAGCCACGTTAACGAGTTCGCCGTTCTTTTTCGCCCGGACGGAATCGAATTGCTCAATCCGCTCCCCGCGCCTGATGCGCTCCAGAATGCGGACCATCTCATCGAGACGATCGGGAGGAACGATCGTGGAGATCGGGCGGCCGATCATTTCACTCGCCGAATAGCCGAAGATCCGCTCAGCACCCTGATTCCAACTCGTGATCACACCGTCGAGATCCTTACTGATGATGGCGTCTTCCGAGGAGGCCACGATGGAAGCCAGCAGGCGGCCGGCTTCTTCGGCGCGTCTTCGCGCGGTGACGTCGCGGAAAACGAGGACGGCACCCTGAACGGCGCCGCCCTCCCCGCGAATCGGCGCTCCACTGTCGTCGATCGGGATCTCTGTTCCATCGTGTGCGACAAGCGATGTGTGGTTCGCGAGGCCCACGACTGTTCCCTCCCGCAGGACTCTCGTGACGGGGCTCTCCACCTTTTCCCGAGTGAGTTCGTTGATGATTTGAAAAACCTGGTCGAGCGGCTTGCCGGTCAGCTCCGCCGTCGGCAAACGGAGGAGCGATTGGGCAACCCGGTTCGCAAAAACAATGCGGCCATCCGTGTCGGTGGTGATCACGGCGTCTCCGATACTCGCCAGCGTAGTTTCGAAACGTTCGCGTTGCTGCCGCTCCGCATTCTCGGCCGACCTTCGACGTACGGCTTCGGCGTTGGCGCGTTCCAGGGTTCTCCGTTGCAGGGCAAGAAGGAAAGCGACGGCCACGCTGACAAACGCGAAGCCGAGGACAGTGACACGATCCGCGCGCGAAGTGATCAGGAATGTCCGGTCGGGTGAAAGGAAGAAATATGTTCCGGCCATTAATGAGAGGACGATCGCCACAGCCGCGGGCCGGAATCCGCGATACCACACCACCAGCACCACAGCGACGAAGTATGTAAGGAAAGGAACTGCTGTGCCGACCAGGGGACTCAAGGCAAAGCGCGCCAGGGTGGCCAGGGCGGTTGCAGAAACCGCCAGACTCCAGGCTTGCAGCTCGGCTCTCCAGGTTTTGGCGGCTGACATGAGTCCGATCGCGGGCTCCTGTAGCTATTCTGACAATCACAGCCAATTCCGCAATCCTGGTTGGTAAGAAAGAACACCGACGCGCAATCAATGCCGCTCATGAAAAGATCGGGCCATCGCACACTCGCTACAGCTGGCGCATGACTTGGACAAGTACATTCTTTTCTGTAGTCTGCCTGCTCACCCAGAGTGCCGGCCGGCCTATTGCCGAAACGCATACCGAAACCCGTTTTTTGCAATCTCGTCCAGCTGTGTTTCTGTGAACCTAAAGACTCGCGCGGCCAAACGGTATTCTTCCACAAGTGAACAGCGGAACATTGCCGGATCGTCCGTGTTCAGCACGATCGGGACGCCCGCGTCGTAGAGCTGCCGCACGGGGTGATCTTCAACCTTCTGCACTACGCCAGTAACCACATTGCTCGTAATGCTAATCTCCAGCGGGATGTCGTGATCGCGCAGATGGGCGACGAGCACCGGGTCTTCGATAGCCGCGATGCCATGGCCGATGCGCTCCGCGCCGATCTCAAGCGCTGCCCAGATGGACTCCGGGCCCATGCTCTCGCCGGCATGCGCCGTCAGATGCAGCCCGGCCCTCCTGGCGAACGCGAAAACGTCTTTGAACCATAGGGCAGGGCCGCGCTCCTCGCTACCGCCGATTCCGAACGCAACCACGCCGCGGTCGCGCCGGGCGGCTGCCATTTCGGCCACCTGCATCGCCGCATCGACGCCGAACTGACGGACCGCATCGATAATCCAGCGCACTTCGACCGGGGAGCCGTTGGCGGCGGCGCATACGGAATCGAAAATCGGCGCGAAATCCTGCCCTTTCCACAGAACCACACCAGCGGCCAGGATGATCTCGGCATACCGCACATTCTGCGCGGCGAGGCAGTCGAGCAGACGCCGTGTTACCAGAGCATAGTCATCAGGCGTACGCAGTCGCTTCCCCACAACCCCGAACGCCTTCAAAAACGCGTCGAAGTCCGCGTACTCATAAAGTTTCAGGAACTCGTCGAGCGGCGTTGCCGGATCGAGCTCGTGCAGAGTTTCGGGCGCTACTGAACCTTCCAAGTGTACGTGCAGTTCCGCTTTTGGCAAGTTCAACAAGAAATCGGCCATACTTGTTTTAGCGTCTCATGACTGCAGAAGAGATTGAAGCAATAGTAGGCGGATATCACGGCGACCCGTTCCGGATTCTCGGACCGCACTCAATTCAAAAGAAGGGAGAGCAAGACAGGTGGGAGGTGCGGGCCTTCCTGCCGCAGGTGGAATGGGCTGAGGTCGCTTGCGGCGCCCAGCACGCCGAGATGACGAAGCGGCACCAGATGGGCTTCTTTGTGGGGTGTCTCGAAGGCAACCCCTGCCGCTATATCATTCGCGCGCGTTTGTGGGATGGGCGCGACGTCGAGATTGAAGATCCCTACCGCTTCGGTCCCCAACTGCTCGATTCCGATCTATACCTGCACACCGAAGGCACGCTGTACGAAGCCTACCGGACATTCGGAGCCCACGTCAGCTCCGTAGATAACGTGCCCGGGGTCCGGTTCGCGGTCTGGGCGCCCAATGCGCTCAACGTCACCCTGGCCGGCGAGTTTAACGATTGGGACATCCGGCGTCATCCAATGCGCCGGCGAAGCGGCGGCGTATGGGAAATCTTTCTTCCCGGCTTGGACGAAGGCGCCGCCTACAAATATCACATCCGGTCTCGCTTCGCGGGTTATCAGCAGCTGAAGGCTGATCCGTACGCGTTCTACTGCGAGACGCCGCCGAAGTCGGCTTCGTTAGTCTGGAATTTCGGTAAGTACCAATGGAACGATGTCGCGTGGATGGATTCGCGTGCGACCACCGATTGGCTGAAAGCGCCGATCTCAATCTACGAGGTGCACCTGGAATCCTGGCTGCGAGGGCCGCAAGGCCAGCCGCTCTCGTACCAGGAAATGTCCGTCAAACTGGTCGAATACGTGAAGCAGATGGGCTACACGCATATCGAGCTTCTGCCAGTCATGGAACACCCTTTTTCGGGATCCTGGGGCTACCAGGTCATTGGCTATTTCGCGCCCACCTCGCGATTCGGCAACCCCGACGACTTCCGACGCCTGGTCGACACATGCCACCGGGCGGGAATCGGAGTTATTGTCGATTGGGTGCCGGCGCATTTCCCCAAAGATGCGCACGGTCTGGCGTTCTTCGACGGTACAGGACTCTATGAACACGCCGATTGGCGCAAGGGCGAGCACCGCGACTGGGGCACCCTGGTTTTCAACTATGGCCGCAATGAAGTGCGGTCGTTCCTCATTTCCAACGCCCTGTTCTGGTTGAAGGAATACCACATCGACGGTTTGCGCGTCGACGCAGTAGCCTCGATGCTTTACCTGGATTATTCGCGAAACGCCGGCGAATGGATTCCCAACCAGTTTGGCGGCAACGAAAACCTGGAGGCCATCGACTTCCTGAAGCGCTTCAACGAGCAGGCGCATAAGGTACCGGGCGCGTTTACCGTGGCGGAGGAATCCACCTCGTTCGCCGGCGTCTCGAAGCCCGTTTACCTCAACGGCCTCGGCTTTACGATGAAATGGAACATGGGCTGGATGCATGACATGCTCCTGTATTTCAGCAAGGACCCCATTCATCGCAAATACCATCATCACCACATCACATTTGGCCTGCTGTACGCCTTCACTGAGAATTTCGTGCTGCCGATTTCACATGATGAAGTAGTCCACGGCAAAGGCTCGCTGATCAACAAAATGCCGGGCGATGAATGGCAGCAGTTCGCCAACGCGCGCGCTTTTCTGGCATACATGTGGGGCCATCCCGGGAAGAAACTGCTGTTCATGGGTCAGGAAATTGGCCAGCGTGAGGAGTGGAATTATCACACAGGCGTCCGCTGGGAGCTGCTGGAATTCGATTTTCATCGCAAGCTGCAGGCGCTGGTTCGCGAGTTGAATCGCCTGTATCGTGCCAACGCCTCGCTCTACCAGGTGGATTTTCATTATTCGGGCTTCGAATGGGTGGATTTCCAAGACGCGGACAGGTCGGTCATCGCCTTTCTCCGCCGGGCTGAAGATCCACGCGATTTTCTACTATTCTGCTGCAATTTCACGCCGGTGCCGCACGAGTCGTACGACTTTGGCGTTCCGGAACCGGGACTCTACGACGAAATCCTGAACACCGATTCCGAGTTCTTCGGCGGGTCGAATTTTGGCACAGGCGGCGCTATCGAATCGCGGCCCTTGCCGATGCACAACCGGCCGCACAGCATCCCGGTGAAGCTCCCTCCCCTGGCAGTGGTGGTGTTCCGGAAGCGCTGAGCTATGGCCGCAAAGTACGACGCCATTATCGTTGGCGGCGGGCACAACGGACTGGTGACCGCCGCGTACCTGGCTCGCGCCGGCCGCAAGGTGCTGGTATTGGAGCGGCGCGAGATGGTGGGCGGCTGCGCCGTGACCGAGCAAATCTGGCCGGGCTACCGTGTCTCCACCGGCGCTTACCTGGCGAGCCTCCTGCAGGAACGCATCGTGCGCGAACTGGAGCTCGAGCGCTTCGGTTATCTCGTCGATGCCAAAGATCCCGCGTTCTTCTCGGCATTTCCCGACGGCCGTCACTTTTTCATGTGGCAGGATCGAACCAAGACTCTGGCTGAGATCTCCAAATTCTCACGCCATGATGCCGAGGTATATCCCGCCTATGAAGATCAACTCGAGCGCATCTCGCGAGTCGTAGAAGATCTGCTCCTGGTAACCCCCCCGGAGTTCCCCCCGCGCGGCCTCTTCGATCTTGTGGAGTACCTGAAGCTGGCAGCCCGCTTGCGCGGACTCGGCCGCAAGGACACGGTGGCGCTGGTGAAAATCTTTACTCAGAGCGCCTCGGAGTTCCTGGATGAGTGGTTCGAATCCGCGGAAGTCAAAGTGACACTGGCGACGGACGGTGTCATTGGCGCGAATGGCGGTCCGCGTTCTCCGGGCACAGCATATATCTTGCTTCACCATTGCATGGGCGGAGTGGGCGGGCACCGCGGACTCTGGGGTTTTGTGAGGGGAGGCATGGGCGCGGTGTCGGAGGCCATCGCCGCGTCCGCTCGGGAGAAAGGAGCGGCCATCCGCACGCATGCCGCCGTGGAGCGCGTTCTGGTACGGAACGGCAGGGCATACGCCGTTGTCCTGGCTAACGGCGAACAGATCGAAGCGTCAGCGATCGCTTCCAATCTAGATCCCAAAGCGACGTTCCTGCGCCTGCTCGAGCCGCACCTGCTGGAGCCGGAGTTTCTGGCGGCCATTTACCGATTTCGCAGCGAAGGCACCAGCGCCAAAATCAATCTGGCGCTCAATGGCCTCCCGGAATTCACCGCCTATAAAGGCGCCCCCGGCCCGCACCACCGCGCTACGATGCATATCTGTCCCAGCATCGAATATGTGGAGCGCGCTTGGGACGATGCCAAATACGGCCGGCCTTCGCAGCGCCCCCTTCTGGAACTGACGATCCCGACAATGTACGACCCATCCCTGGCGCCCGCTGGACGTCACATAATGGGCATCTTTCTGCAGTACGCGCCGTACACGCTCCGCGAAGGCACGTGGGACGATCTGCGCGAGCCGTTCGGCGATCGGGTCATCGGTCTGATCGAAGAATATGTGCCGAACATCCGGTCGATTATCGAACACCGCCAGGTGCTGTCGCCGCTAGATCTCGAACGCTGCTTCGGCATTACGGGAGGCAACATTTTCCATGGGGAGATGAGCCTTGACCAAATGTTCGTTATGCGGCCGGTAGCCGGTTGGGCACGTTATCGGACACCTATCCAGGGTCTCTATCTGTGCGGTTCCGGCGCCCACCCAGGCGGCGGAGTGATGGGAGCGCCAGGATATAACTGCGCCCGCGAGATGCTGAAAAACAAGAGCGACCGGCTACCGTAGGCCGCGCTGTTTCAGATGCGCGATCAGGGCCGCGGGATCATCCGATATAATCGCGTCCACCCTGGCGTCAATCAGCCTGTCCCACTCGGCCGGATCGTTCACCGTCCAGGGCACCACCTGGATGCCCGCCCCGTGCGCCGCTGCCACTTTGTCAGCCGTGACCAGCTTGTAGTACGGCGAGACAATCTCCGCGTGCCCCGCTTCTTTCGCAATCGTAGTGAAGGCCCGCGGGTCGATCTCGGTCAGCGCCGATAGCCGGATCTCGGGCGCTAATTTCCGCATAGCCACCAGCGTCCGGAAATCGAACGACTGCAGGATCACGCGCTTCTCCAGTTTGTATTGCCGCACCTTCGCGAGCACCATGCGCGAAAATTCTTCCGGCGGCGGCGTATACTCCGGCCGCTCGGGAAAGCTCTTGGTCTCGATGTTGTAATCGAACGTGCCGCGCGTTGCTAACTGGAACACGTCATCAAGCGTGGGCATACGCGTGCCCGGAATGGCCTTCTGCGTATGGAAGTTCGGATTCTGCACCGCGCCGCAGTCCCATTGCCGCACCTCGGCGAGCGTTAGTTGATGGATCACGACCCCATTGCGCGGACCGGAGCAGACGGGCGTCTCCAGAATGGGATCGTGAGAGATGACGATGACGTTGTCCTTGGTCACCGCCATATCCATCTCCAGCGCGTCGACGCCTTGCTGGATCGCGTATTCGAAGGCGGGCAGCGTATTTTCCGGCATACGCCCCCGGGCGCCGCGATGCCCGTGTACCAGGATCCGCGGTTGTTCGGCGGCTTGCAGCAGCACGGGAAGAAATCCGGCAAGAAACGGCAGGACGTAAGGCACCAGCGATTGTCGCATACGGCCCCAGTATAAAGGGAAGATGGATTCATCACAAGCCAAGCGGTACCTTCAGGCCTGAATTTCTGCTACAATTTCCGCCAGTGGGAGTTGAGGTTGAGCTGCATCTTTAGCTTATTTGCGCCGGCGCGGCACAGGACTCCGGTTCCGAGCGACCAGATAAACCGGATCTATCCCCAGTTCCGCTGGCGGATTCTGGAAGCCACGTTCATCGGGTACGCCACCTTCTATTTCGTCCGCAACAACCTGCCGGTCGTCTCCAAAGAGATGGGCCAGGCGCTGAGCTACAACAAGGCGCAGATCGGCGATCTTCTGGCACTCACCGCGATCGCCTACGGCATCGGCAAATTCGTTTTGGGAGCTTGGTCGGACCGCAGTAACCCCCGCTACTTCATGCCCCTCGGGCTGCTGTTGACAGCCTGCTGCAACTTCCTGTTTGGGGCGTCCAGCAGCTACTCTGTCCACCTCACCTTGTGGACATTGAACGGTCTTGCGCAGGGCATGGGTTGGGCGCCCTGCGGACGGTCCCTTGGGCACTGGTACAGCGTGAGCGAGCGCGGCACCGTCTTCGCATTCTGGAATCTTGCCGTCAATGTCGGCGGAGGGCTGACCGGGTTAATTGCCGCCTACAGCACGCTGTGGATGGGCTGGCGCTCGGCGTTTTACGTGCCCGGCATCCTGGCCGTAATTTGCGCCGCTTATCTGATGGTGCGATTACGCGACACGCCGCAATCGGTCGGTTTGCCACCTATAGAGGAGTATCGCCAGGATTATCCGGCACAACCGGAGCGCGAGGAAGAACTGCCCCTTCGCGAACTGCTCGGCCGTTACATCCTGAGGAACCGGTATCTGTGGCTCTTCGCCGTAGCCAACTTCTTCGTTTACATCGCGCGGTACAGCATGCTCGATTGGGGCCCCACCTATTTGAAAGAGGTCAAACACGCCAGCCTACAGCAGGGCGGATTCAGCACCGCGATCTTCGAATTTGCCGGCATGATCAGTACGATGCTGATGGGGTGGCTCTCCGATAAACTGGGTGGCCGCCGGGGGATGATTTGCGTGCTCTGCGTCGCGGCGGTACTTCTGGCATTTGCAGCGATTCTTTACACGCCCGCCGGCGTGCTCTGGCTCGATCTCGTCCTTTTTGGCATTATCGGTTTCTTCGTTTATCCGCCGGTGATGCTGCTTCCCGTTGCCGGCCTCGATTTCACCTCGAAGAAGGCCGTTGGGGCCGCGGCAGGATTCATTGGCCTGTTCGGATATCTGGGACGCACCGTCCAGGGAAAAGCGCTGGGCGCCCTGGCCGAGCGATACGGCTGGAATTCCGGCTTCTATGCAATTTTGCTGTCCACGTTCCTGGGGCTTGTTCTCCTTTCGTGGACCTGGAGGCTCAAACCAGGGGCGGCCGTCTGCCCGTCCGTTGCCGCCCAAGAGCCCACTGCGCAACCAGTGGTAATCATGAAGGAATAACGTGAATGTCATTGAGGCGAAACACACCGATGGCATCATCGCTGAGAGGTTACGACAATGATTAAACTCGCTACATTTACCTTGCTGCTGGGATGTTTCCTGGCAACAACTACGCTCTTGGGGCAGTTCGAAACGGCAGAAGTGCTCGGTACCGTGCACGACAGCAGCGGGGCTGTCCTGCCCAAAGCGAACGTTACTCTGCTCAACCAGGACACGGGCATACTCGTCAAGACGACGACCGACGAAAACGGCAATTACAACTTCTTTAACGTGAAGGTGGGCCGGTATACGGTCTCCGTGGACGCGAGCGGTTTTACAAAGTTCACCACGACGGACGTGACGGTCAACGTCAACGCCCGCCAGCGCGTAGATGCCTCGTTGACGATCGGCGCAATTACGGAGTCGGTTGTGGTGACTGGCGCCGCCGCGGCCCTCGAGACCGATTCCAGCGAACATGGCCAGGTGATCAATCTGCAGGCGGTCCAGGAATTGCCGCTCAATGGCCGCAACTTCTCAGACCTGGCTCTGCTCACCACCAACGTGCACAGGTCCCCGATTGCGGACTCCCGAGAAGGCTCGTTCAATGTGAACGGAATGCGCAGCACGTATAACAATTTCCTGCTGGACGGTATGGACAATAATGCCTATTCCACCAGCAACCAGGGATTCTCGAATCAGGTGGCGCAGCCCTCACCGGATGCCATCGCCGAGTTCAAGGTGATCACCAGCAACTTCAGCGCGGAATATGGCCGCGTGGGAGGCGCCGTGGTGAATTCGGTGATGCGGTCCGGGACCAATCAGCTCCATGGAACCTTGTACGAGTTCCTTCGGAACACGGACCTGAACGCGGTGGGCTTTTTCAAGCCGGCGCTCGGAGTCAAGCCACCCTTGCAGAGAAATCAGTTTGGGCTGACCGTAGGGGGGCCCGTCATTAAGAACAAGGTCTTCTTCTTCGGCGATTACGAGGGCTTCCGCCAGATTTACAAAACGCTCTATATCGCTCCAATTCCCAATATGAATGATCGGGCAGGCCTGCTGCCGGTTCCGGTGGTCAATCCCTTGAGCGGCGCGCTTTATGCGGCGGGCACTCCAATCGCCATGATTCCGTTTGCGAAGAAAGTTTTGAACGATCTGCCGGCCGTCCCCGCCGGAACAAATCGTTCCAATGACTACCAGCAACTCATCCTGAACCCGCGCGATTACTCCGACAAGTACGACGCGAAAATCGACGGCCAGATCAACGAAAGGATGAGCGCGTTCCTTCGCTTCAGCCAGCGTAAGGACAACCAGTTCTATACACCCTATCTAGATGGTCCATCGGGCGGGTCCAACAACGGCTTTGTCCGTACTCTGAGCCAGGCGGCGGCGCTCGGCTACACGTGGACAGTGACTCCCACGTCACTGCTGGAGTTTCGCATGAGCTTCACGCATATGCTCGCGGGCAAGCAGCCGCCCTTCCTGGGCGCGGCTAGCATGCAAGACCTTTATGGTATTCCCGGCTTGCCGACCTTTCCGGAACTAACGGGCGGTCTGAGCACCCAGAACATCACAGGGTTCCAAACCGGAATCATCGGACGCCAGGCGACCAACCCCCAATTCCAGAATCCGACCACGTGGAACCCCAAGGTGAACTATTCGTGGATCAGGGGCCGTCATAACCTCAAAGCCGGCGCCGAGATGCACGTTATCCACACGACAGTAATGGATATCAATCCGGTGTACGGCTTGCAAGGCTATGCCGGTCAATTTAGCAAGCCCACCTGCGCGCAGTTGGGACAGGCGGCCGGTTGCACGATCGCCAACGATCCGGCGAGCTACAACCTGGCGGACTTTATGTTCGGCCTTCCGAGCCAGATCCAGCTCGCCAACTACCTGGTTGGGAATTATCGCCAGCGCGACTACTTCCTGTATTTCCAGGATGATTTCAAGGTCAGTTCGAAGCTCACCCTGAACCTCGGACTACGCTGGGAATTCGCCACTCCGCGCTGGGAACGGGACAATGTCCTCTCGAATTACGATCCGATTACCAATAGCATGATCACGGCCAAAAACGGGAGCCTTTATGACCGCACGCTGGTAAATCCGGATTACAAGGACTGGGCGCCGCGAATCGGTGTGGCGTACAGCTTTAACCCGAAAACCGTATTTCGCGGTGGATATGGCATCAGCTACGTGCATCTCAACCGGCTGGGCAGCGCCGATGAGCTCGGCATCAACGGGCCGCAGGTCAATATCGCTACCATCAACCAAACTATTCCCGCGGGCGGTCCGGTTCCCGCCTCGTTCCTGACCACGCAAAACAGCTTCCCCGCTGGTCTCACCAGCCCGGCTAAATTTAACCCGATCAACGCGAATGTGGCTTACATTCCGAGTGACACGCGATGGCCTTACGTGCAGACGTGGTTTGCCTCCGTGCAGCGAGAACTTGTTAAGAACTGGGTGCTGGAATTGGGTTATACCGGCAGCCATGCTCTGCGACTGCCGGTGCTTGCCGACTACAACGAAGCGCTGCCGAACCTACCTGGTCAAAGCCTGGGGACGCAGGCCCGGCGGCCGAACCAGAGTTTTGGAGCGATCACGTGGGTGAATCCAGGCGGCCAGAGCGTCTATAACGCGTTTTCCGCCCGCGTGGAGCGCCGTTTCAACTCCGGCTTTTACTTCCTCAACTCGTTTACCTGGTCGAAGGCCTTGGGCAATTCGGAACAGGCGCTCGAAAACAACGTAAACGTACAAAATATTTACGATCTGAAGAACGAGCGCGGCCCCACCAGCTTTGATGTCACGCTGTTGAACGTCACCAGCATGGTCTACCAGCTTCCGTTCGGCAAGGGCCGCAAGCTCGGCTCCGGCTGGAACGGCGTGCTGGATGCGCTTGCGGGAGGCTGGGCGCTCAACACAATCAACACCGCCAACTCGGGTCTGCCGGTGAATGTCACCTACACACCCGCTTCTGCGAACGATGCTACCGGACGCTTGGCCGAATGGCGCGGTGTAGCCATGCAGCGCCCGAACCTGGTGGGTGATCCGACTCCTCCCGCCGGCGCTTTGACGAGTGAGCAGTATTGGAACAAAGCTGCGTTCGCGCTGCCAAGCGCCAGTGCACCGTTTGGCAATCTCGGAAGGAATGCTTTGCGCGGTCCGAACCTCTGGCAATGGGATTTGGGCGTAAACAAGAGCTTCAAGATACCGGCGCGCGAAGGCATGGCCTTGCAATTCCGATCGGAATTCTTCAATCTGCTCAACCACACGAACTTCGGCGCGCCGACCGCCGACATCACCAGTGCGTCATTCGGAACGATTCGGACGACGGGAGCGCCGCGGCAGATCCAGTTCGCGCTGAAGTTCATGTTTTAATGGCGACTGGATGACCCGCTCGGAGATGTACCGCCGCCTCCGCGCCCACTCGGAGCCGTGGGACCTGATCGTGGTCGGAGGCGGCGCCACCGGCGTCGGGGTCGCCATCGATGCCGCCACGCGTGGCTACTCCGTCCTCCTGCTCGAGCAAAGCGATTTCGGCAAGGGCACATCCAGCCGCAGCACCAAGCTCGTGCACGGCGGCGTGCGGTATCTCGAGCAGGGAAATCTTTCGCTCGTCATGGAAGCGCTTAAAGAGCGCGGTCTCCTGCTTCAGAATGCGCCGCATCTGGTGCGGAACCTCGGCTTTGTCGTGCCGAACTATGACTGGTGGGAAGCCCCGTTCTACGGTCTCGGCTTGAAACTCTACAATCTGCTGGCCGGTAAATACGGCTTCGGCGCTTCCCGGGTTCTCTCCAAGGAAGAAACGCTCCGCGAGTTGCCCACAATTCGCACGGAGGGGCTGCGCGGAGGCGTCATCTATTTCGACGGCCAGTTCGACGATTCGCGGCTGCTGATCAATCTGGTCACGACGGGATTCGAACAAGGCGCGGTTCTGCTGAATTATGCGCAGGTCACCGGGCTGACGAAGGATGCCGAGGGCTTCGTCGATGGCGTCCAAGCGCGAGACGTCGAAACCGGAGAAGGGTTCGAAGCCCGCGCCCGTGTAGTGATTAACGCTACCGGGCCTTTCAGCGACGCTTTACGGCGCGCGGCGGACTCTTCCGTGCAGCCCATGATCGCCCCCAGCCAAGGCATCCATCTGGTGTTCGACCGCTCCTTTCTGGCTAGCGACAACGCGATCATGGTTCCTCATACGAGCGACGGACGAGTCATGTTCGCCATCCCGTGGCATGGTCATACACTGGTTGGGACCACCGACACCCCCATTGCGGAACCTGCGCTGGAACCTGTGGCTCAGGAGCGGGAAATCGAGTTCATCCTGCAGACGGCCGCTCTCTATCTGGAAAAAAAGCCTACGCGCGCCGACGTCCTCAGTATCTTCGCGGGAATTCGCCCGCTCGTCCGCTCCGGTGAGGCGGGAAACACCGCCGCGCTTTCGCGCGACCACACCATTCGCATCGAGAACTCGGGCATGATCACCATCTGCGGCGGCAAGTGGACCACCTACCGTCACATGGCCGAAGATTGCGTGGATCAGGCCGCCACTCTCGCGCGGTTGCCGGAAAAGCCTTGCGCCACCGCGCACCTGAATGTGCATGGGCACCACCCCGCGTCCGACCGCTTCGGTGCGCTGGCGGTCTACGGCTCCGATGCTCCCGGGGTGCGGGCCCTCATGGATGCGGACCCTAAACTGGCAACGCCGCTCCATGCCGCGCTTCCATACACGGCCGCCGAGATAGTCTGGGCAGCCCGGCAGGAGATGGCCCTCACAGTAGAAGATGTTCTCGCGCGCCGGACGCGCGCTCTGTTTCTAAATGCGCGCGCGGCGATCGAAATCGCCCCGGCAGTCGCGAAGCTGTTAGCTTCCGAATTAGGCAAGAACGACAGGTGGCAGTCCGCGCAGGTGCAAGCATTCCGCGAAACCGCGCAGAACTACGCTATTCTTCCCAGTCGAACGAGCGCGTAACCGCCTTCTTCCAGAACCGGAACATCCGCTCCCTCTTGGCTGCTTCCATGCGCGGCTTCCACGTGCGATCTACCGACCATCGGGCGCGCAGTTCCTCCACACTTTTGAAGAAGCCCGTCGCCAACCCGGCCGCATATGCCGCTCCTAACGCCGTCGTCTCCTTCATCGCCGGACGCACCACCTCGCGATCCAGAATATCCGCCTGGAACTGCATGAGCAAGTCATTCTCGACCATGCCGCCATCGGTGCGCAGCACACCCACCGCGATGCCGGCGTCCTGTTCCATCGCTTCCACAACCTCGCGTGTCTGAAAGGCCGTGGCCTCGAGCACCGCGCGCGCCAGATGTCCTTTATTGGTATAGCGAGTGAGTCCCGCGATGACTCCGCGCGCATCATGCCTCCAGTAGGGCGCATACAGCCCCGAAAACGCCGGAACGAAGTAGATGCCGCCATTGTCGTCCACCGTTCGAGCCAGCGTCTCAATCTCGGGGCTTTTCGCGATCAGCCCGAAGTTGTCGCGGATCCATTGCACGAGGGCGCCCGTAATAGCGACGCTCCCTTCGAGCGCATAGCTGGCGGGTTGTGTGCCGAACCGGAATGCCACGGTGGTGAGTAAACCGTGGCGCGAGTGAACGATCTCGCGCCCGGTGTTCATGAGCAGGAAACAGCCCGTGCCATACGTGTTCTTCGCCTCGCCTGCGCTGAAACAGGTTTGCCCCACCAGCGCCGCCTGCTGATCTCCGAGAATTCCTGCAATCGGAACCCCTTCGAGCGCCCCCAGTGTCGCGGCGCCATACACCTCGCTACTCGAACAAATCCTGGGCAGGATCTGCCGTGGAATCCCGAACGCGCTAAGCAGTTCGGGATCCCAGTCCAGCGTCTTCAGATTCATCAACTGGGTGCGGCTCGCGTTGGTCGGATCCGTGATGTGGAGCCCGCCCGTCAAATGCCAGACCAGAAACGTATCAATGTTGCCGAACAGCACGTCACCCGATTCCGCCTGCTTCCGGGCTCCCGGAACTTGATCCAGCAGCCAGCGGATTTTGAGGCTGCTGAAGTACGTGGAAAGGGGAAGGCCGGTCCGATCCCGAAACCGGTCGGGTCCTCCGCCACGCGAGAATTCGGCGACCGCGTCTCCCACGCGCGTGTCCTGCCAGACCAGCGCAGGGTAAATCGGGCGGCCGGTCCGCCGGTTCCACAGCACCGTAGTTTCGCGTTGATTGGTAATCCCGATGGCAGCCAGGTCCCGAGGGCGCAGGTCTCGCTGGGCCATCGCGTCCCCGATCACCTCCCGGGTGCGGGACCAGATCTCGTCGGGATCGTGCTCCACCCATCCCGGTTTGGGATAGATCTGCTGGTGTTCTTTTTGGGCGCTGGCGACCACCGCTCCCGCGCGATCCAAAACGAGGAACCGCGTGCTGGTGGTGCCCTGGTCAATCGCTCCAATGTATTCGGGCATAAATGAAAAAGAAATGCCGGACATGGGTGGGGAACCCTGGTCCGGCATTTAGGATCTCAGCAAATGAGAGGTGGTGTCAAAGACACCAATTGTACGTAATTCCGGTACGGCTGGCGTTAGTTCGATTCTTTTTGAGATGCCTACTGCTTTTTAGCCGTGAACTCCACTGGATTGCCCCGGCTCGCTACTTCACGGGTAAACTTAATCTCGCTGCCGGAAACCGTACCTTTGTAGTTCTGGGCGATCTTGTTTCCCTGGAATTCCACATTGATGACGAAGGACACATTGTCGCCTTCCACCTTGCCATCTGAGATGGTCTGATCGCCGCGTCCCCCGCTGATGGTGCCGGTCAGAGCACTGCCATCCTGCTTCAAATTCATCGTCATTTCCTGGTTACCGTTGCGTCCCGGGACTTGAGCCACCCACTTTCCCGTGACGTCAGCAGCCCAGGCGGCCGCTGCAAAAATGCCCACGAGGGCGGAAAGTACGAGTGTTTTCATGAAGCAAAGATGGTTTCGAGGTCCCTTACGTTACAGGCGGCTCTGAATCCTGGACGTGTCGGACGGTTAGAGCCCCTTTTTCGCCAGAAATGCAATCAAATCCACAACCCGGCAAGAGTAGCCCCATTCGTTGTCGTACCAGGACACCACCTTGACGAGGTTGCCGTCCAGAACCTTCGTTAGTTCGGAATCGACGATGCTGCTATTGGGATTGCGCATCATATCGGTGGAAACAACCGGATCGGCGGTATATGCCAGAATCCCCTTAAGCGGACCTTCGGCCGCGGACTTCAAAGAAGAATTGACCTCTTCGGTGGTTGTCGGCTTTTCCAGTACGGCCACCAGATCTACAACCGAAACGTTCGGCGTAGGAACTCGCATTGCGTAGCCATCCAGCTTGCCTTTCAGCTGAGGCATTACAAGCCCGATCGCCTTTGCCGCACCCGTTGTTGTGGGAATCATGTTGATCGCAGCCGCCCGGGCGCGCCGCAGATCTTTGTGCGGAAAATCCAGTACGTTCTGATCGTTTGTATAGCTATGGATCGTCGTCATCGATCCTTTCTGGATCCCGAACTTCTCGTGCAGTACCTTCACCACAGGGCCCAGACAATTAGTCGTGCAGGACGCATTGGAAACGATGTTGTGCTTGGCCGGATCGTACATGTTATCGTTTACGCCGAGCACAATCGTGATGTCTTCATTCTTGGCAGGCGCCGAGATGATGACCTTCTTGACCGACCCGCGGATGTGTTTGCATGCTTCCTTCGCGTCAGTAAACCGTCCCGTTGATTCGACGACGATTTGAGCGCCCACGGAATTCCAGTCAAGCTGACCGGGGTCCTTCTGCGCGAACACCTTGATTTTCTTGCCGCCGACTGAAATTGAATCCTCGCCGGCCATGATCGGCACGTCCAGATGCCCGAGCACGGAGTCATACTTCAGCAAGTGCGCCAGTGTCTTGGTGTCGGTCAAATCATTGACCGCGACAAACTCCACGTCCTTCCGGTCCAACGCCGCCCGGACCACATTCCGGCCAATCCGGCCGAAGCCGTTGATTCCGACTTTAACTGCCATTTTTTCTCCTAACCCGGTGAACCTAAAAGGATAACAGCAGGCGCGTATCCCCGCAATGAAACACTCGGTTCTTCGATCTCCCGCTTATGCGCCGCCGGGGATTGGCACCACGGCGGTGAATCCTGCGAAAGGAATTTCCGCCAGTGTTTCTGTGACGCCTTTCGGTTCCGGAGAACGTGACTGGAGCGTCCCGCTTCCCGGCTGGCGGGAGCCGGAGGCTCACGCTACTACTTGCCCGGCGTTCCGAGCCAGCCGCGCGTGAAGAAATCGCTTAAGGTGAGCAGTAGCAGAATCGCCAGCCACATAAGGCCGCCGACGATCACAAGCTTCGTCAGCCGAGTGCTGTAGCGCACATGCATGAAGAACAGCGCCACCAGCAACATCTTCGCGACCGCAATGGCCAACGCCACGACGACGCTGAAATTCCCCAGGTCCACGAATGCCACCAGCGTCGTAATCACCGTGAGACACAGCAACGCGATCAGCACGAACGCGTACGTCTTTACGGAATCGATATGTTCAGAAGTGTGTGGGGTCATTGTCATTTCGGCAAGTGGCGATCAATTAAATACAGCAGTGGAAATAAAAAGATCCAGATGACGTCCACGAAGTGCCAGTACAATCCGGAGATATCTACCGGCGTGTAATATTCAGCCGAGTATTTGCCCTTCCGCGTCTCTAGAATCAGAAAAGTCAGAATTCCTACGCCCACCACCATGTGCAGCGCGTGCAGGCCGGTCATCGCGAAATACAGTGAGAAGAACAGCTTCGCCGGCCCTTGCAAGTCGGTGCCTTCCAGATGGAACGCAACCTGGCCCGGCATGTGGTGTTCCTCGTACTTTTCGGTCCACTCGTATGCCTTCACTCCGAGGAAGATGCAGCCGAAGAACAGGGTCAGGATCAGAAAGAAGATGATCAACTTCCGCTGCCCTAACTGCCCGGCGCGCACCGCCATCACCATGGTGAAGCTGCTCAGCAGCAGCACGCATGTGTTAATCGCGCCGATCGTCACATTCAGGCTCGAACTGGCGACGGCGAACACGGTTGGATAAGCCGAACGGTAAATCGTGTAGGCGGCGAACATCCCGCCAAAGAACATGACTTCCGTAATCAGGAAGATCCACATTCCCAGCGTGGATGCGTCCCGCTGTTGGTCCTCAGTGTCAAACTGCTCGCGCAGAGCGAGCGTTTCTGCCTTCCCGTGGACGTGCGCTTCACTAGCCAACTTCGATTTCCTCTCTTACCACCGTACTGTAATCGTACGCTTCCTGCGTCACAACGGGAATTTCTTCAAAGTTGTGCGTCGGAGGAGGCGAGGGCGTCTGCCATTCGAGTCCGCTCGCGCCCCACGGGTTGGAGCCTGCAACAGGTCCATAACGCCACGACCAAGCGAAGTAGATGGCGGGAATCACATAACCCACCGCAAGCACGGTCGCGCCCAAACTGGAGGCAACGTGCAGCACCTGGAATTCCGGCGGATACGCATGATACCGGCGCGGCATACCGAGATAGCCCAGAATAAACTGCGGGAAAAACGTGAGATTGAAGCCCGCGAAAACGAACAAGGCCGAAAGCTTCGCCCACCCCTCGGGATACATGCGGCCGGTCATCTTCGGCCACCAGTAATGCAAGCCGCCCATGTATGCCATCACCGTCCCGCCCACCATCACGTAATGGAAATGGGCAATGACGAAATAAGTATCGGTCACGTGCACGTCAAATCCTAACGCGGCCACGAACAACCCAGTCAGGCCACCGATCGTGAACAGCCCGATAAACCCGAACGCATACAACATCGGCGTAGCGTAGGAGATCGACCCTTTGTACAACGTCGCCGTCCAGTTAAAGACTTTAATGGCCGACGGAATAGCCACGAAGTAACTGAGGAACGAAAACACCAGACCGGCATAGACCGACTGGCCACTGACAAACAAGTGATGTCCCCAGACCAGAAATCCGATCACCGCGATACCCACGCTGGCGAAAGCCACGAACGGATATCCGAATATTGGTTTGCGCGCGAAAGTCGAGACCAGCTCACTAACGACGCCCATTGCCGGCAGCACCATGATGTACACCGCCGGATGAGAATAGAACCAGAACAAATGCTGGAAGAGCACGGGGTCGCCGCCCAATGCCGGATCAAAAATTCCAATGTGGAAGACGCGCTCGCAGAACACCAGCACGAGCGTCACCGCGATAACCGGAGTTCCCAGCACCTGGATCACGCCCGTGGCATATTGAGCCCACACAAACAGCGGCATGCGGAACCAGGTCATTCCCGGCGCGCGCATGCGGTGCACCGTCACAATGAAGTTCAGCCCCGTCAGGATCGACGAGAACCCCGCGACGAAGATGCCCAAGGCCGTCGCGATGACGTAGGTATTCGAGTAGGTCGTGCTGTATGGCGTGTAGAAGGTCCAGCCCGTGTCCACGCCTCCCGCCACCTTCGCGAAAATCGCGAACGCGCCGCCGGCGATCAAAAGGTACCAGCTGAGCAGATTGATGCGCGGAAACGCCAGGTCGCGCGCGCCGATCATAATGGGCAGGAAAAAATTCCCCATTGTTGCCGGCACCGACGGAATCAGGAAGAAGAACACCATGATCACGCCATGCATCGTGAACAGCTTGTTGTAGGTTTCCGAGCTCACCAGATCTCCCGCGGGCGTGACCAACTCCGCGCGGATCATGCTGGCAAACACACCGCCGATCGCAAAGAAGATCGAGATCGTGATGAAGTACAGTACGGCGATGCGCTTGTGGTCCTTGGTCAGGAGCCACGACTTCAGGCTATAGCCGTTGTTTAAGTAATGCTGTCGTTCCTGTAATACTGCTGTAGTCATAGGGCTAACGATTCGAAGCTGGAGATCCGGCGGCGGCCGCCTGGCTCCGGGGTTGATTAGGTTGTTCCGCCGGCTTTTGGGCCAGCGACTTTATATATTCGATCAATTCAACAACTTGTTCCTCGGTTACCTGCCCCTGGAACGTGGGCATCAGGGGCTGATATCCTTGGACGACTTTCGCGGCCGGGTTGAGAATGGATTCGCGCAGGTACGCTCCATCCGCCTTCACCGTACCGCCTCCTGCCAATTTCACGGTAGAACCATAGACGCCCACCAGGCTCGGGCAGCGTCCGGACCCGTCCGACTTGTGGCAGTTCACACACGCCAGATCGGTGAACAATTGCGCGCCGGCTTCCGAGAGCGTTCCCTTCGGCGCGCCTGATAGCCACTGCTGGTAATCCTGGGGTTCCATGACATATACCCACCCGATCATCGCCGAGTGGTTGGTGCCGCAATACTCCGCGCAGAACAGATGATATTTCCCCGGCTTGGTGGCCTTGAACCACGTGGTGGTATAACGTCCGGGCACCACGTCCTGCTTCGTGCGGAAGGCCGGCACGAAGAAGCTGTGAATTACATCTTCCGACGTCATGGTCAGTTTGACTGACCGGCCCACGGGAATATGCAACTCGTTGATCTCGCGATTCCCTTCCATGTGCTGCAGCTTCCACATCCACTGCTTGCCTACCACGTAGATCTGCATGGCATCATCGGGCGGGCGGCTCTCGGTAAAGAAGATGCTGGCGCCCCAGGTAAACATGACCATCGTGATGCCGAACGGAATTACCGTCCAAAGTATTTCGAGAGTCAATCCCGTGTGCACCGACTCGGGCAGTTCCGTCTCCGAGCGCCGCCGGTAACGGATCGCGAAATAGAAAATCGCAAAGAAAATCAAGAGCGTGAAAAATACGGATACGGCGACAAGAAAGTACAGCAGCCGGTCCACTTCAACCGAAATTGTCGACGCTTGTTCTGGGAAAAGAGGTATTTGCATCGTGAATCTATCCAGCCCGCTTCAACGTTTGCCGGTCCGTGCGCAGGTCGCGCCGCCAGGCCATCACCATCCAGCTCATCCCGAACAGGAAGAAGACCCCGCCGCCGATTCGAAGAAAATCGACCGCCACCGTGCCGTACTTGCCGGTTGTCGGATCGTAGTGATAGCAGAACAGCAAGGCGGCATCTGCGAGGCTGCCAATTTTGTTTTTGGATGCCTCCACCAGCCCGAGCCGGATATCGAGCGGCGCATATTCCACACCGTAGAAATAGCGCGAAAGGCGCCCTTCCGGCGTCATGACCATAATCCCGCTAGCGTGCGCGAACTGATCTGAAGCGGCATCGTACTTATAGTGGAAGCCTACGGCGTCGGTCAGCGCTTTGATGTTCGTCTCGTCGCCGGTCAGAAAATGAAAGCCGTTGGCGGAATTGGCGCGAGCGAAACGCTTCAGGTACGTCTGCTTCTTCGAAGCCGCGAGTTCGGGCGTATCCTTGGGATCAAAGCTCACGCTGACCACTTCGAAGTCCTTCCCGGGTTCCAGCGACACTGCTTTCAGAGCGCTGATCATTCCATTCAGGATTTGCGTGCATAGCATCGGACAGCGGTAGTACACCAGCGCCAGCAGCACCGGCTTGCCATGAAAGTAGGTTGAGAGCGGCAGGGTACGGCTAAATTCATCATGAAATTGGAGATTCAGCGGCACCTGTTGATTGAGTCTCTGGTCGATGCCGACGCCCTCCAGCGCGCCCGGCAGCGCCGGCTTCAGATTGGAAGCCTGCATACTGTATGTCGGCTGCATCGGAGCAGGCTGCCCCGGCTGCGCGGAAGCGGCAACTGCGGCCGCAGCCAAACCGACTATGACGTTCCTGAGTTTCACTTCTTTTGACCTTCTCTGGCCGGCACAGTGGTATTCGGGCGCGCGGGAAGACCCCGCTGCGCAACGATATCCATCGCCCGGTCAATCGGAATTCGTACGACCCCGTGCGCCTGGTCCACCCAGCCGTAGCTGTTGATTTCTTTGTCTTCCAACGCGCGGATGTCGCCAAGATTCACGGATTCACTCTGGTTAAACATCAGGTTCGGTTCCGGCGGCAGCGCGCTCGGAGGCGTCGTGGTCGATGCCGGCGGAATTTGTGCCGCGTTCTCCCGAACTTCGAAATAGCGAAACACGCCGAACATCAGGACCAGCGACGCGATCGTCGTCAGAATCAGCGCGATTCCAACTTTGCCGACCGCCCACACGTTGACGTCGCGGTGCTCATGGCGCATTTCCGGATTGCTCAAATCCGGTAACGGTTGGGGAGGCAGTCTATTATCGGCCATGTTCCAAAGTCTCCACCAATTGCGGTTCGTTCAGCGGCATCAGCGGCCGCTTCTCCAACTGGATCAGGAAATACGACGCCCAGATACCGCCCAACCCGATCAGCGCGGCGAAATCGAGCCAGCTCAGCGTCAGTTGACCTTTGCTCGCATCGGGCATCACTTGCCAGTAGATGTCAACCACGCGCATGCACAGGATGAACACCGCGATACTGGCAAGCAGCTTGAAGTTGCGCTTCAAATCGCGCGAGAGCAGCAGAGCGAACGGCAATGCAAAATGCCCGAGCACCAGAGCGAAAGCAATATACTCCCAGCCGCCCTTGAGGCGCGTCAGGTACCACGGGATTTCTTCCGGCAGGTTGCCCGCCCAGATGATGAGAAATTGCGAAAACGAAAAATAGGCCCACACCATGACGTTGGCCAGCAGCAACTTGCCGACATCGTGCAGATGCCGAGCCGTCAAAATTTCCGACATGGGCCGGAAATTCGACATGAATACCAGGATCGTGATCAGGAATGACATCGCCGATAGGCCTTGGCCGGCGATGAACAGGAGCCCGAACATTGTCGAGAACCAGTGCGGGTTGAGCGACATCGCCCAATCGATCGCCATGAACGTGACGCTGAATGCCCAAAAAATCAGGCCCGGACCGCTCATGTGTCGCATTCTGGTATTCGCCGGCTCCGGACCTTCCCGGTCTTCCGTAACCGACCAGCGGTTCAGATACCAGCTCAGAAAGATCCAACCGGTGAAAAATAGCGCGGCGCGCACGATGAAAAATGGGGTATTCAGGTAGAGTTGCTTGTGCTTCAGAATCGGATCGGCCGCGACCGCAGCGGCCTGCGACCACGAGTACAGGCTCGGTATCCCCAGCGCAATCGGCACAAACAGCAATGCCAGCAACGGTAGGGTCCGGGTCGCGGCTTCGGCCGGCCGGCGAATCACAACTCCCCAGGCTCCGCCGGTGTGATGCTGGCACATCAGCCACGCCAGGGATCCCGCCGAGATGCCGACAACAAAGATATACGCCCACAAATAGGAGCGGAAGAACTGCTCACGCGCCGTGAACGCTCCCACGGCAAGCCCAAGCACACCAATCAGGCCGACGATTCCGGCGCGAACCCGCCACTGCCGGATGCCATCCCGAAGCTCGGTCGAAGGCTCAAAATTCAAAACCGCGCCCGTCATCGTGCGCCTCCCGCATTCAGCTGCGCACGCGCCTCGGGCGGTACGTCATTGATAGTGGCATTCTGGCTCAGCTGCAGCACGCGCTCGTAGGCTATGATCGCCCACCTGTCGGCAGGCGCGATCTGAGCCGAGTAATCCTGCATCGCCCCAAACCCGTTGGTGATTACGTCGAAGATGTAACCGTTCGGCGCCTGGCGCAGCCGGTCGATGTGATACGAGGGTGGATGCCGGAAGCCGCGCCGCACCACCATTCCGTTGCCAGTCCCCATGCGGTCGTGGCACGGCGTGCAATAGATGTTGTAGCGCTGCTGCCCGCGCTGGAGCACTTCCTTGGTAATCGGAAAAGGAAAAGCATCCACATAGTTCCCGGCCGCGTCCTTGCCCGTGTAAAATGCGGTGTCCGCATCGAGATGGCCTCGCGCCACCGTGCCGGCCGGCAACTGACGCGCGGAGCGCCCATCATCGAAAAATGTGGTGTACCGCAACGGAACATATTTTGGCTGGTCGTGCATGTCCTGGCGGCAGCCGCTGACGCCGATCAAAACGAGCACCGTGCCCATTGCCCACAAGGCGAGCCGCGGCCGTAAGGAAGGGCCCCTCTTCTCTGTATTAACGCGCAACTTCAGACACCTCTTTAGCCTCCAAGGTCGACAGGAAGCTGGAAGTCTTTTCAGCATCGAACAGTGGATCCGCCGCCTCGATACACAGAAAGAACCGGTCTCGCGACGCCGCCGAAAACCGCGGAACGTTGAACACCGGATGGTATGGCATCGGTAGTCCGCACAGCCCCAGCAGGCCGAAAACCGCCGATAGCGCCCCGAACAAAATCGTCAGCTCGAATGTGATGATGATGTACGAAGGCCAGCTATGCAGCGGCCGGCCTCCGATATTGATCGGAAAGTAAATGACCGTAACGAAATACTGCAGCAGGTATCCGGTAAGCCCGCCCAGAATCCCGCCGCACAACACAATCAGCGGCAGCTTATTCCGGTGCAAGTGCAAAACATCGTTCAGCTCTTCGATCGGAAACGGCGTGTAGGCGTCGAGCTTGCGGTATCCCTGCTCGCGCGCGGCGCGCGTTGCGCTCACCAAGGCGGTGGGATTGTCGAATTCAGCCATTACGCCGTAGACGCTCTCGGTCATCGCTGCACCTCCTCTTCGACCTTCGCCTGCGGAAGCAACGTCCGCACTTCAAAGATCGAAATCATAGGCAGCAGGCGCACAAACAGGAAGAACAGGAACAGGAACAGCCCGATCGTGCCCCAGTAGGTCGCCCAATCCCATCGCGTCGCGCGGAACAACGACCATGCTGAAGGAACAAAATCCTGCGCCAGGCTGGTCACAATGATCATGAACCGCTCGAGCCACATGCCGACCAGCACCACGATCGAAGACATGAACAACAGCACCGGGCTCTTGCGGAACTTCCGGAACCAAAGCAGTTGCGGCGCGATGATATTGCAGCTCACCAGGAACCAGTATTGGAACGCATACGGCCCCGTCATCCGGTTCCAGAAAGCCTGTTGCTCGTAAACGCTTCCGCTGAACCACGCCATGAATGTTTCCATGATGTACGAGTAGGCCACGATCAGCCCCGTCGCCAGCATCACCTTCGCGGAGTTTTCCAGGTGGCGGTCGGTAATCAATCCTTGCAGCCCGTAAGCCGCTCGCAGCGGTATAGCCAGCGCCAGCACCATCGCAAATCCGGAGTAGATCGCGCCCGCGACGAAGTAAGGCGGGAAGAACGTGCTGTGCCACCCCGGAACGATCGCGATCGTGAAGTCAAAGCTCACTACCGTGTGCACCGAAAGAACCAGCGGCGTCGCCAGGCCGGAAAGCAGCAGGGTAGCGGTTTCGTAAACGCTCCAATGCCGCGCCGACCCGCGCCAGCCCATCGCCAGGATTCCGTAGACGTATTTGCCGACCGCGCTCTTCGCCCGGTCGCGCAGCGTGCCCAAGTCCGGGATCAATCCCACAAACCAGAACACCGCCGAGACCGTTGCGTACGTTGAAACCGCGAACACGTCCCACACCAGCGGACTGCGAAAATTCGGCTGCACCGTCGTCGAGTTCGGGTACGGGAACAGCCAGTAGAACAGCCAGGGCCGGCCCATGTGCAGCAGCGGAAACATTCCCGCGCAGGCTACCGCAAACAGCGTCATGGCTTCCGCAAACCGGTTGATCGAATTCCGCCACTTCTGATTCAACAAAAAGAGAATCGCGGAAATCAGCGTTCCCGCGTGACCGATACCGATCCACCACACGAAGTTGGTAATGGCGAAGCCCCACATTACCGGCGTCCGGATGCCCCAGATTCCAACACCTTTGCCGAACAGGAGCACCGCCGAGAGCATCAGTAACTGCAGAAGACAAAAGGCAACGCCGAGACTCGCAAACCAGAACAGGGGAGTCCGCTTGGTCAGCACCACGGCCGCGATCTGATCCGTGACCGTGCCGAATGTGTACCCTCTGCCGATAATTTCGTGCGATGCCGGTGTTTCGATGACTTGTTGTTCGTCTGCCATGTTGCTGCTTTATCCTTCGATCTCCGAGTTCGGATTCCGCAGGCTCGCCAGATACGTGGTTCGCGGCCGCGTATTGATGTCGGCGAGCATTCCGTAATTCAATTTCTCGGCTTTCATCTTCGCTACCTGGCTGTTGGGGTCGTTGATGTCGCCGAAGATGATCGCCTCGGTCGGGCAGGTCTGCTGGCATGCGGTCAGAATCTCGCCGTCCTTCACCTTCCGCCCCTGCCGCTCGGAGTCGATCTTCGCTTCGTTGATTCTCTGCACGCAGTACGTGCATTTTTCCATGACGCCGCGGCTGCGCACGGTCACGTCCGGGTTCCGCATCAGCTTCAGACTCGGTGTCTCAAAGTCCGAGAAGAGGTAGAAATTGAACCGCCGCACCTTGTACGGACAGTTGTTGGAGCAGTACCGCGTGCCCACGCAGCGGTTATAAACCATATCGTTCAGGCCTTCCGCGCTGTGGTTGGTCGCCTGCACCGGGCAGACGAGCTCGCACGGCGCGTTCTCGCACTGCATGCACGGAACCGGCTGGTTTTTCATCTCCGGGTTGTTGGGATCGCCGTTATAATAGGTGTCCACCCGCAGCCAGTGCATGTCGCGGCTGCGGCGCACCTGGTCTTTGCCGACCACGGCGATGTTGTTTTCCGCCTGGCATGCCAAGACGCAGGCGCTGCATCCGGTGCAAGCTGTCAGATCGATCGCCATGCCCCAGGCATACCCGTCATATTTAAAGCCTGGATAAATTGTAAGTTCGGGAGGCGGTGCTTCGGCTCCCTCGTGCGGCGCTTCGGGGTTGGCTTTGTATTCCGCCAGACTCGCCTGGCGATAGATGTGCCGCCGCGTATCCAGCAGATGGTTATTCTGCGTAGTGGCAAACTGGTACTTACCCGAAGTCTTCTTCGCTTCCAGGCCGATGTCGTGCCACAGCGCTTTTGCAGTCCGCAGGCCGTACGGATTGAAGCCTTGTCCGGTTCCGGCGCGGCCCGCCTTAGTCCGGCCGTAGCCCAAGTGCAGCGTCACCGCGCCATTCGCATGACCGGGTTGCACGAATACCGGCGCGCGCAGCGTCCGTCCCTGGTACGTCAGTTCTACCATCGGAACACCGCCGTCATCGTAGTCGAGCGTGTCGACAATCGGCAAACCCAGCCGGGTCGCCGTTCCCGGGCTCATGAACGCCGCGTTATCCCAGGTCAGTTTCGTAATGGGCTTGGGCAGTTCCTGTAGCCAGCCGTTATTGGCGAAGCGGCCGTCATAGATCGTCGGGTCCGGACGGAAGATCACTTCCAGCGTTCCCTCCAACCGTCGCGTGCCCGCGGGCGCCGTCACCGCATCGCCGCGCACGCTGGGGGTTTTGGCCGGAAACGCCGAATCCGCGACGACCCCGTCATGAACCGAGCGCCGCCACCAAGCCTCGAAATCCGCACCCTTGTGCTGCCCGGCCCAGTAGCCTTTCACCAGGTCATAGGGATTGCTGAGCGGTTTGTCCGTCAGCATGTTCAGCACCTGCAAGATCGAGCGGCCGCCGTACAGCGGCTCGATCAGCGGTTGCTGGATTGTCACGCTGCCGTCAAACGCCCGCGCATCGCCCCACGTCTCCAGGTAGTGCGCCTCCGGCAGTTGCCATTGGCATAGCTCCGAGGTTTCATCCGCGAACAGGCCCAGATGCACTCGCAGTTTTGCCTTACGGAGGCGGTCCCGCATTCCAAGCTCGACCGGCGCGTCAAATGCCGGGTTGCCGCCCAAAATCAGCAGAACGTCCACCGCACCTGCGTCGAGGTCTTTCACCAGGTCCTGCAGCGAAGCGAGCTGATCGGCCGCATTAATCTCGAGCGGATCGGTGTAGAAAACCGTCTTGCCCACGTTGCCCAGATTGGCATTCATCACGTGAGCAAGCGCGTGCACAATCGGCGGCTGGCAATCTCCCGCGATCACCACGCTCGCGCCCTTATTGGCCTGCAGCTCCTTCGCGATCGGGCCGATCCATTTATATATGTCGGCGTTCTCGCCGGATTTCGGCCCGTTCGCCGCGCCCAATCCCGTCGCCAGCGCCCACGCGAACTCTTCCACGTCGCCGGCACGCAAAGGCAGCCGGTGATCGGCCTTACTGCCCGTCGCGGTCGGCATCGGCTCGACGGCATAAAGCCTGTTCATCGAGGTCTCGCTGCCGCGCACCTTGCGCCGTAACGCAAACTGGCGCGCGTACCGCAAACTCGCCACGCCCGACGCCAGAAAATCTGAATCCAGCGACACGATCGTGTTCGCCTTGCTGACGTCGTAATACGTGTTGACCGCCTGCCCGAACGCCTGCATCGCTCCGGCGCGCGCGCTATGTGCTCCCGCCGGCTCCCATTGATGCCACTTCAGGCCGGGATATAACGCCTGAACCTGCTTGATCTGATCGGCGATTGTCGGCGACGTTAGAGTCTCGGTCAGGACCCGAACCCCTGCGCCCTTTTTAGGCCCTTGATCCTCAAGAGCCTTTCGCAATACCTGGAAGAAATCGCCCCACGAGCGAACTTCTCCCTGAAACGTCGCCGTTTGCGATCGGTCTGGATCGTAAAGTTGCAAGACCGACGCCTGTGAGAACGAGTCGCAAGCGCCCAGCGTCGCCGGGTGCTGCGGGTTGCCCTCGATTTTTGTCGGCCGCCCTTCGTGGCTTTCCACCAGCACGCCGCTCGCGACGCCGCTCAATGTAGCCGCGCTCGCAAAAAACAGCGGCCGGCCCGGAATCAGATCTTCCGGCTGGCGCACATACGGCATGATGTACTCGGTCGGCTGGCGCGTGCACGCAGCCAGGCCGCCGAGCGCCAGCGACGCGCCCATGAGCTTCAGAAAATTCCGCCGGCCGTCGACTTCGTTTTCGTCGTCACTCCAGCCGATGGCCTGCTGCGGAAACTCACGCTCCAGCAGTTCCGTGAATCCCGGCGTCGCCGCCAAGTCCTCCAGGCTGCGCCAATATTCGCGTCCGCGCGCCTTCTCCAGCCGCGCGCGTACAGCGGCCAAGTCTAGTTTTTTTGGTGTTTCGCTCATCGGTGGCAAGTCGAACAGCTGGTCAATACTCGCGGGCTTTGAATCTGGTATTCCGCCACAAGACGGCGCCCGATCTCTTCCTGGTCCCCGGCCGGCTGATAGCCCATCGTCGTGATGAACTCGCGCGGCCGCACGTATTGTTCGGGGTTTCGGTGACAGTTCAGACACCACTCCATCCGTAGATTGGCAAACTGCGCCATCAGCGGCATCTTATCGACGCGGCCGTGGCACGATTCGCACCCCACTCCCTTGGCTACGTGAATGCTGTGATTGAAATAAACGAAATCCGGCAGGTCGTGCACCCGCACCCACTTGATCGACCGGTTCTCGCGGAATGCCGCCCGCACCGGTTCCAGGGTAGAGCTGGTCCTCCAGATCTGCGAATGGCAATTCATGCAGGTCTTCACGGGAGGAACGTTGGCGAAACTCGATTCCTCTACCGTCGTGTGGCAATACCGGCAATCGATGCCGATTCCGCCGACATGGTGGACATGGCTGAAGGGCACAGGCTGTTCCCGCGGGACTTCCTGCCGCGTCGCGTAGTGCGACAGATCCAGTTGATAACCCGCCCAGCCGACAAACCCTATAAAGAAGACCGCTCCAAAAATTGTGATGCGCGCGATCGCATTCGAACTG
>CAZKQQ010000010.1:0-50405 GCA_964554945.1 uncultured Solibacteraceae bacterium
ACTATCGTTGACGAACAGGACCGCTTTCATTTCCATGGGCTCAGCTTCACTATCTAGAGTCGTGAGTCGTTCAGCAGGTTACGCACCGCGGGGGAGGGAGAGCTACAGTACTGCATCCTGGTTGTGTGAAGAAACTTCCGTTGCCTCTTTGTGGGGTTCGGAACTTTCCTGAGTTTTCCGTGTTTGTGAGAGCCGCACATCGGTGTTAAATCTGCTTAAGGAACAAACACTGCAGTCGCGTCTGAGATGCGGGTCACGGTTTCTTGGCAGAGTATGGGATCCAGCGCGAGAGTGGTGCTATCAACGGAACAGCGGACACCGCCCGGCGCGCGCGTGGCCCGGTTCATGGAACTCCGCGGCCGTAAAGTGGTTGAGGCGTGCGGCGCACTCTGGCATGAGGTGGACGGCGGATTTCTGATCAGCCTGCCCTATGAATTGCCCCTGGATCCCAACTCGGACGAACTAACCCGAATGTTGGTGGCGAACCGCGCGGTCGGCGCGCGCTTTCCCTCGCGCACGTGGGCTGGCCTTCCGAGCGGCGTCTATCTCTACCGCGAAAAACAATACAGCCTGCAGATGGTGCAATCCAAAGAGCGGTCAAAGGTTCGTCAGGGTTTGCAGCGCTTCGAGATCCGTCTGGCAAAGCCCGGCGAGATGCTCGAACAAGGCATGCAACTGAACCTTGATACCATGAACCGCCAGGGCCGCTATGATCCGGATTACGGAGAACCGCGCCGCTTCCGCAGGTTGGTGGAATCGGCGTTCGAGTTGCCCGAGATGCAGATTTTCGCGGCTTTCCATGGCCGGCGCATGGCCGCTTACCTGATTACCTGTCGCGATGGCGGGTGCTTGCACTTACTCGCACAGATGTCGCGGCTTGCCGATTTGAAATCCGGACCGAATTGTGCGCTCACTTACGAAGTGACCCGCCAGGGCGCCCAAGATCCCGATCTGGATAGCGTCTGTTACGGGTCTGTCTCGCTGATTCCCGCGCCCGGACTGCACCAATACAAGATAAAGTTCGGATACGAAGTAGCGCCCCACAACTCAGTCGTCTTGCTGCATCCCCGTTTGGATTGGATTCTCAAGAGCAGCCCGGCGCTTTCGCTGATGGGCCTGGCGCGCCGCCTTCGTCCTGGTAGCCAAACATTAAAGCGCGCCGAAATGACTTTGCGCGCCGCTTCACAAATTCACTGGAAATAGGAGCTCCAAAACTTTCACTCGGCTGTCGAAACTGCAGCCGGCAAGGTGCGGGTGGACACGCAATCGCCCACTACTGCTCCCGCAGCGCCTCTGCCGGATGCACGCCCGCGGCCCGGCGCGCCGGCAGCCACGACGCGAACGCCGTCAATCCCACAAAGAAGATCGAAACCGCGGCAAAGGTCACCGGGTCCGATGGTTTCACCTCAACCAGCATGGCCCCGAGCAACGGCGTTAGCGCCCAAGCCACACCCACTCCCAGCGCAATCCCCAACAAGCTGAGCAGCAGGCCTTTGCCCACGACCAGTTTGAAGATTCCCGCCGGCTCGGCTCCCAACGCGATCCGAATGCCGATCTCCGCCGTGCGTTGCTGCACCACTGTCGACAACACTCCATATAGCCCGACGCCCGCTAGCGCAACTGCCACTATGCCGAATACCGCGAGCAGTAGAAGCGAGAAGCGCGTTCCTGCCTGGGCGCGCACTACAAATGTCTCCATCGGCTGCATCTCGCTGATCAGCAGGTTTCGGCTGAGCTTCGTTACCTCGGCTCGGATTGCATCGGAATAGCTGGTTGAGTCGCCCTCCATCTGCACCGCCCATTGTTCCAGCAGCTGGTTGCCGAGAAATCCGCTCGTGAGGTAGATCTGCTCGTGGCCCGTCTCCGCCAGGGAGGTATCGCGCTGGTGCGCCACTACTCCGATAATCCGCACCCATTCCGGATTCGGCGCGCGGACCGAAACCAGGATGCGCTTGCCGACCGCAGATTCGTGCGGGAACGCCTTCGCGGCGAGAGCCTCATCGATGATAGCGACGCTTTTTCCCGGGGCGTTGTCGTTTTCCGTGAATGTCCGGCCGGCGATCACCGGCGTTCGTAGCGTTTCGAAATAGCCCGGCAGCACCACTTGAAAATCGGCCGACTTCCGGGGATCGGCGAGCGCCTCTTCTCCGCCCCATCGCAGCGCGTAAAAAACTCCGTTGAGCGGTAAAGACCGGGCGGCCGTCACCGAATGAACTCCGGGCAGCGCGCCCACGCGCTGCTGCACTTCCCGGACGAACGCCGCGCGCTCTTCCGGCTTGCCTTGGAACCCCGTCAGCTTGAACGTGAGAATGCCACGCGGATCATATCCCGGGTCGATGCGCTGCAGCGCCAGATAGCTGCGAAAAAGCAGCCCTGACGCGACCAGCATCACAAAAGACATTGCAATTTCGGCGGTCACTACGGCGTTGCGAAGCCGCACGCCGCTGCTTGAATCCGGCGTTCGGCCGCTGGTATGCAGCGTTTGCGCGAGATTGCGCCCCAGCAGCCGGAATGCGGGAACCAGGCCGAACATCAGCGCCGCGGCCACCGCCACACAGGCCGCGAATGCGAGCGCGTGCCCGTTCAGCGCGACCAGGTTGAGCCGCGGCAGCGCGGCGAGTCCCGGGTTCCGTGGAGCGATCACGTGCAGCTCATGGATTCCCAGAAACGCCAGGCCCAAGCCGAGCAGCGTGCCCAAACCGGACAGCACCGCGCCTTCCGTCACTGTCTGGCGCAGGATGCGAACCCAGCTTCCGCCCAGCGACGCGCGTACCGCGAATTCACGGTCGCGCAATGAACTGCGCACCAGCATCAGGTTGGCCCCGTTGGCGCACGCAACCAGCAGCAGAAACAGAGCTGCGCCGAGCAGCGTCAGGATCGCGGGCCTCACTTCCGCTACCATGTTTTGCTGCATGGGCTCGAGCCGGATGCGCACGCCCGAGGCCTTCTTCACCGGAAAATTTCGCTCAAACTCTGCCGCCACTCCATCGGCGCGCGACTGCGCTTCCGCCAGCCGGACACCTTGCTTCAGTCTGCCTATCACGCGCAGGTGTCCGACAGTCCGCACAGGCGTGCCTTCATTTAGACGCGAAGTGATCCACACGTCGGGATCGCGCGCCAGGTTGAAGCTCGGCGGCAGCAGAAGTTCAAAACCTGGCTCCAGAATACCGGCAACCACCGCGTCCTGCCCCGGAATGATGCGGCCGAGCACGGAGGGGTCCGCGTTGTAATGGCGCTCCCAGAATTCGTAGCTCAAAAGCGCGGCCGGCCGCGCGCCCGGCTCGGCGTCGCGATCGTCGAATTCGCGGCCGAGGATTACCGTGCCGCCGAGCAGGCGCAATAAATTTGGCGTCACGCTCTCGATGCGGACCTGATCCGGCGCTCCATCAAACCGGGGGAGAACCACGTTTTGCGTGGACGCTTCCGCCGCGCCGGAATCCTGCAACACACTGCTCAATTCCCGGTGCACATCAAGATAATCGGCGCTCGACATCGGGTAGTCGCGAAGATTGCGGCGCGGCATGTCGCGAGATGCGAGCACCAGGCGGCCCGCGTCCGGATACGGCAGCGGCTTCAGCAGAACGGCATCCGCGACACTGAAAATGGCGGTGCTCGCCCCCACCCCGAGCGCAACCGTAACCGCAATCGCCGCCGCGAATACGCGATACTTGCGCAGCGCGCGCACCGCATGCCTCAGATCTTGCAGCCCATCTTCCAGCCACCGCGTGCCGCGCGCGTCGCGGCATTCTTCGCGCACCTGTTCGGCGCCGCCGAAATCCAGCCGCACGCGCCGCCGCGCTTCTTCCTCCGAAAGGCCCGCGCGGCGGTATTTCTCGAATTGATGGTCCAGATGAAAACGAAGCTCTTCGTCGAGCTCCGATTCAACCGTGTCACGGAGGAAGATTGCCCGAAAGCGGTGGCGCAGGTCGGTGAGCACGCGAGTCTCGTCACGCCATATCGAGCACGTACCCGACCGCGGTTGTCAGCTTGTGCCAGGCCGCTGTTTCCGCGGCCAGTTGCTTGTGACCCAGCGGCGTCAGTTCGTAATACTTCGCACGCCGGTTGTTGTCGGTGGTCGCCCAGCGGGCCTTCACCCAATCGCGGCGCTCCAGCCGGTGCAATGCCGGGTACAATGACCCCTGCTGCACCTGGACGGCCTCGCGCGAGATCTGCTGCAACCGCTCCGAGATCGCCCACCCGTGCATGGGCACCAGAGCCAGCGTTTTCAAAATGAGCAGGTCCAGCGTTCCTTGCGGCAATTCCAATCGTTCGTCGGGCATTAGTTCCTCTTTCCGGCGACCTACTGGCAGCCGTTAACGCCTTTCGTCACGCCTATCGATGACTTCGGCGGGGGCGGGATCGGCAGCCCCTTGGCTTCCATTAGTTTAACCAAAAACTGGGCGGCCTCGGGATGCGGAATCGCCCGCTGTGTCGTGGGCCCGGCGATCTTCGTCGCTGCTGATCAAGCTGCCGCGAGCCTAAGGTGCGAAGAACCCAAATATATCCAAGACCAGATAAGTAGGCGCCGATGGAAACACGCTGACATACCCGTTGGTCGTGGGCGCGATCGCCAGGTTCGATGTGATAGCGGCGTCGGTCGCGTTCAGCGTGGCGACCAGCGGCTGCGTCTGTCCCGTGGCCCACATCGTGATGTATCCAACCGGACCTGGGGGCACGACGGTCGCGTTAAACACGAACGCCTGCGCGCTGACCGATGCTGCGCAGGGCCCGCCCGCCACCATTACATTCATAAAGCTTCCGAACGGCGGCGTCCCCAGCGGCTGCCGCGTGTCGATCACCCGGCACGGGACGTCCGCATAGAACGACAGCCCGCCCGGCGCCGGCGGCGCAAAGTAGCCGTTCACATCGATCACCAGGTCAGTATCGTCGGTCGCGTACACATCGACGCTTCCGCCGGCGCCGGCCGGCACGATGACCGCGTTGGCTGTGATGCTGCCCGTCACCGCATTCAGCGACGCCACCAGCGGTTGCGCCTGGCCGGTAGGCCAGGCCGTCAGGTAACCCAGCGGTCCCGAAGGAACCGCGGCGAAGTTCAGGGAGTATGCCTGTGCGCCGGCCGGCAGGTTACAGGCGGTCGAAATAGGAAATGTGCGCGAACTCCTGGCGGCGAGCTTCGGTCCTCCGAGCGGCCCCGCGGCACTGCGTGTATCGGCCACCCGGCACGGAGTCACGGGATAAAAGGCGAGACCCGTCTGCGTGGAAGCCGGCACGAAATAGCCGTCGATGTCGAGCACGACATCCGTGGCGTCCGTAGCAAAAACACTGATGCCTCCATTGGCGCCCGCCGCCACAATGGCGGCATTCGATTTGATACGCCCATCCGAGTTCAGCGATGCCACCAGCGGCTGTGTCTGCCCTCGCGGCCATACCGTCAAATATCCGAGCGGCCCCTGCGGCACCACCGCTACATTCAGCGAATAAGCGGATGCATTGGCGGGAATGCCGCACGCGCTATTGGAGATAAGAAAATCGCGCGAACTTTGCGCGGGAATCGCAGGCCCGCCGAAGGGCCCCGCCGCATTGCGAGTGTCCGCGATGCGGCACGGCGTAATCGGCACAAAGAAATTGGCCAGGCTCAAGGGCTGATAGACCCGCACGTAATCCACCAGCATCTGCTGCGGAAACGTGGTGGTGCTATCCGGGGCGCCCGGCGCGGTGCCGCCTACCGCCACATCCAGGAGTAGAAAAAACGGGTTCGCAAAAGCCGCCTGCCAGCCAGGCGCCATCGAACTGGATGGAATGCTCAGGTATGAATTTCCATCCACGGAGAACGCGATGCCGTCCGGCGTCCACTGCGCAACGTACACGTGAAAATCATCCGAGACCTTCTGCCCGGCGGGCAGGGTGTAGGACCCGGCAATACCGGCTCCGGTGTCGCCCGCGCCATGGATGGCGGCATGAATCGTCGAGGCATCGTTCCGCAGCGCGCCGAAATTCTCCATTAAATCCAGTTCTCCGCAGTCGGGCCACGGCACTTTCGGATAGCTGGCGCCCAGCATCCAGATGGCCGGCCAGATGCCTTGCGCATACGGAATCCTGGCCCGCACTGCAACCATTCCGTATTCGAAAGAGAATTTCCCGGCGGTCTTGATGCGTCCCGACGTGTAGCCGTTACCGGTGTTCAGCGCGCGAATGGCGAGGTTGCCGTTCCCGTCCAGGAACACGTTCTCCGTTGAGCTGGTATAGTTTTCCAGTTCGTTATTGCCCCAGCCGGAAATGCCGTTGCCAATGTCATAGCTCCATTTGGACGGATCGGGCGGCGTATTCGCGAGCCCGTTGAACTCGTCGCTCCAGACCAGCTGCCACGATCCCGTGTTCCCTTGCGCCGCCAGCAGAACGGCGCCAGCCAGTGTAAGCAGAAATACTCGCCACTTCCCCATGGCCGAATCTTACAACGCCGCGGAATTGTTTGAAACAAAACATCTGCTCCATGTGTTAGGAACCGGACGATCGGCCACGCAACTTCGTGATTGTCTTCTCAATGGCCTCACGATTCCGCACAATGTCGCCACAGTCGCGTTGCCGGTTATCCAGGATCGCTGGAATTTGGTAAAACAATCAGAATAAGGAATGTTTTTTAGAAGCTGTGGAAAGCTTGTGGAGCGTTGTGCAAGTCGGCGCGCATATGATGCTTCCGGAAGCACATAGAAATGTCACAGACATTTTGACGCCGGCGTGTTTATTCTCTGGAAAGGACGCGCAAGGTGATGCATTCTAACCTCTGCCCTATATAGCCCCATGTCCGCGCAAATTTCCGCAGAGAAGGGTCTGCCAACGAATGTGGACGCCGAGCGGTTCGTGCTCGGTTCGATCCTTCTGGATGACAGCTTCTACATCCAGGCCGCCGGCACTCTCGAAGCCGACGACTTCAGCCTCGAGAAACATCGCCGCATTTTCCGGCGCATGGGCGATCTGAACGATCGCGCCGAGAAGATCGATCGCGTCACGGTCGCCAACGAGCTCATGAAATTCGGCGAGCTCGAAGCCTGCGACGGCCTGAGCTACCTGGTCTCGCTCGACGACGGCCTGCCCCAGATTCCCAACCTCGACAGCTACATCCGCATCGTCAAAGACAAAGCGGTGCTGCGCCGCATCATCTTCGCCTCGCAGCACATGATGAACCGCTGCCTGCAGGGCGAGGAAGCGCCGGAAGAAATTCTGGCGGGCGCCGAGGAAACGCTCCTCAAGCTCGGCGACGCGCGGGTCAAAAATGGCCTGCTCACTCCGCAGCAAATCCTGCAGAGTTATGACGGCGGCATCAACGCGTTCCTCGATCCGAGCAAGCGGATCAAGGGCATCAGCTCCGGTTTCACCAAGCTCGACGAATACACCGGCGGCATGCATGGCGGCGATCTGATCATCCTGGCCGCGCGCCCCTCAATGGGCAAAACCGCCCTCGCCTTGAACATCGCGCAGCACGTCGCGCTCAAGCTGAAACAGACGGTCGCCATTTTTAGCCTGGAAATGAGCAAGGAGTCGCTGCTGACCCGCATGCTTTGCGCCGCCGCGCGCGTCGACAGCGCCAAGTTCCGCGCCGGCTACCTGAGCCAGGACGAGCGCCGCAAGCTGAACCACGCGCTGCATGAACTGGTGGAAGCGCCGCTGTACATCGACGACACGCCGGGCGTGCATATGATGGATATTCACGCCAAGCTGCGCCGCCTGCAGACCGAGCAGCAGAAGAACGGCGGCATCAAGCTGGTGATTGTCGATTACCTCCAGTTGATGACCGGCCGCGGCCGTTTCGAGAACCGCAACCAGGAGGTCAGCGCGTTATCCCGCGGCATGAAATTGCTGGCCAAGGAGCTCAACGTTCCGATGCTGGTGCTCTCGCAATTGAGCCGCGCGGTGGAGACACGCCAGGGCGATCACCGGCCGCAGCTCAGCGATCTGCGCGAATCCGGATCCATCGAGCAGGATGCCGATCTCGTCGGCTTCATCTTCCGCGAGGAAGTTTACAATAAGAATCGCGAGGACCTGCGTGGCCTGGCCGAGCTGATCATCGCCAAGCAGCGCAACGGCCCGGTGGGCACGGTGAACCTGGTGTTTCTGCACGCGCAGACCAAGTTCGAGAACCGCGCCGAAGATACCGGCGAACTGCCCGAAGAATGAAGGACTGGCCCTACGACGAATCTCTCGACGCCTTGATCGCCGACAGCAGGCACCACAGGCTCGTCATGGAGAACGAGCGGGTGCGCGTGCTCGAAACCGTCATTCCCTCGGGCGCGCACACCGCCGTCCACACGCACCGCTGGCCGAGCGTTCTCTATATGCTCAGCATCAGCGATTTCCTTCGTTACGACGATCAGGGTCATGTCATCACCGACAGCCGCGCGATGCCGCTTCGGCCGGTCGGAGCGGCCGTTTACGTACCGCCGATGGCGCCGCACTCGGTCCAAAACATTGGTTCGTCGGAAATCCGAATGATCAATGTCGAATGGAAGGACTGATATACTGGCGCGAGACTCACCGGCGACAAGATCGCCGGCATTACGGAGGCGACATGATCTCGAAGATCGCAATCCTTATCGGTGCAGTGGCAATTCTGGCGTCGGCCCAGCAGCAGAAGAAGGGCGGCGGGCAGCCGGTGCAGCCCGCGCAGCAGGTGAAGCCCGGTCTCTTCATGATCGCGGGCGCAGGCGCAAATTCGGAAGTCCGCGTGACCAACGATGGCCTCATCGTGGTCGACGGCAAGCTCCCCGGCGAGAAGAACTACGACGACCTCATGGCGCAGATCAAGTCGATCAGCAACCTGCCGGTAAAGTATCTCATCGTGACGCATCACCACGCCGACCATACCGGTAACAACGACCGCTTCCTCTCGGCGGGCGTGCCGGTGATCGGCCACGAAAACTTGAAGAAGAATGCGGAGACGTATAACAATAACCCGAAGCCCGCGCCACCCGACCAGACGTATTCCGGCGCCGAGCATACGGTGCAGTCAGGCGGCGTCACGGTTGAGTTGCACCACTTCGGCCGCGCGCACACCAGCGGCGACTCCGTCGTTTACTTTCCCGATTTGAAAACTGTGGTGGTGAGCGACGTAGTGACAACCGGCGCCACCGGTCCTCTGGCCGATTATGCCGGCGGCGGCAGCTTCGCTGAGTGGCCCAAAGTGCTCGATGGCATTCTCAAACTGGATTTCGACTCCTGCATCCCGGGTAATGGCGGTGTGCTGACGAAAGCCGACGTGCAAGCGTACAAAACGAAGATCGACACGTTCGTCAGCCGCGCCAAAGAAGCGGTTGCCAAAGGCGTGCCGAAAGATCAGCTCATGTCGCAGATCAAGACCGACGACTTAGGCTGGATGCCGCGGGTGCCGAACGTCGATGCGTTCTACGCCGAGCTGCAAAAATAAGTCCTAAGGCAGCGCGAATGCGTAGATCGCGTTCTGGCCGCGCGGGGGCTTTAGTTCCGGAGTCTCGGCGAGCAGGCTGCCGTCCAGCAGGCCGTTGCCCGTGATGATCGCGACGTACTGTTTTCCATTCACGGCGTAGGTGATGGTGCTGACCGACACCGATCCTCCTACGATCGCTTCCCACAATTTCTTGCCATTCACCGCATCGAAAGCATGAAACCGCCGGTTCATATCGCCCTGGAAAATCAGGTCGCCCGCGGTGGCCAGCACGGCGCCATCGCTCGGCGAGCGGCCTTCGTTGAACCGCTGAATCTCGCCGGTCTCCATGTTGATCTTGGCCAGCGCGGTGAACTTGTTGGGGTCGCCGCCGGGACGCGGAATCGGCCCTCGCTTCTCGCGCGCGGGAGGCGCCGCCGAAGTCATGTCGAGGCAATTGTCGATGTAGGGAACATAGAGCGAGTTGGTGTTGGGGCTATACGCCGTGGGCCAGAAGCTGCGCGTGTTGAAGAAGCAGATGATGTGGTTCTCGCCCGGATTCTTGAACACCAGATCCCAATTGATTTCCGATTTACCGGTTTTGCCGTCGATGTTTGAGATCAGGAAATTCGGAACGTCATACGGAAACGGCGTGGCCCAGAGGAACTGGCCGTTGGTGCGGTCGATTTCGAAAACGCCGCCGCCTTCTCCCACCATCACCGCGACATCGCGCAGTTCGCCGCGTTTTACATCGGGGTTGAACCACTTCACGTACTTGGGGTCGGGATTAAATTTGGTGCGGAACAGCGTGCGCTCGTGCGTGTAGTCTTCGTCCCAATCGTCTCCCGGCAGATGCTGGTAATACCATGCGAGTTTCCCGGTTTCCTCGTTGATGGCGATGGTGGAGTTGCTATAGAGGTCGGACGGCGCCGTGCGCGAGATCGCGTCCGGATTGCCGGCATGCCGCACCGTCCGCGTGTTGGGCGTGGGATTGGCGACGCCCCAGTAGAGCATCTTGCGCGCGATATCGTACGTGCCTGGCAGGCCCCATGTGGACGCGGTCCGCTTTTCAATCGGCGCGCCGCCCCAGGTGTCCGGGTTCGGATCGCCCTCGCCTTGCGTGGTGTAAAACTTCCAAAGCTCCTTGCCGGTGAGCGCGTCGTGCGCCGCGATATAGCAGTTGGCGCGCAGGCCGTTGGCGCAGGTGCCGCCGGAGATCACTTTGCCGTCGACCACGATCTCGCCCGAGGTGTGACCGCGATCGTCCGCCTTGGTCTCCCAGCGCTGCTCGCCGGTGCGCGCGTCGAGCCCCACCACGTAGCTATCGGGCGCGGTGTAAACCACGATGTCCTGATACATGGCGATGGTCTTGGTGCGCGCCTGAGAAGCTACGTTTGCGGGCAGTTTCCGCTTGTATTCCCAAAGCAACTCGCCGTTGGCGCCGTCGAGCGCCTGCACCACGCCGCCGGGCGCAGCCACGTAAATCACGCCATCATGGACGATCGGAATGGTTTCCGCGGTGCCCGCGCCGAACCCGCGCGTCCACGCCATACGCAACTGTCCGACGTTCTGCCGGTTGATCTGCTTGAGCGGGCTGAACCGCTGCGCGTCGTAAGTCCGGCTGTACATCAGCCAATCCTCGGGCTTGGGGTTCTCGAGCATCTCTTTAGTCACGGGCTTGAAATTCTGGACTTGCGCTCCCGCCGTACCCAGCGCCGCGACAACAGCGGCTATCACCCACAAGGTGCGATTGCTCATGATCTCCTCGGGACGCCGGCGGTCGGCCGACGCTATCTGTAAGCATACAATGGTACGCTCTCAGCTATGGTGCGTTGGTGTGTGCTGCTGCTGGCCGCGGCCGCCTGGCCTCAGCAGCCGGCGGCCCCAAGCTATCCCGATCAAACCGAGGCCGATTGGATCGCTCACGATTTCGCGTTCCACACCGGTGACAGGCTCGCCGAGCTGCGCCTGCACTATCTCACGATCGGCAAACCCGCGCACGATGCCGCCGGGCATGTCACCAACGCTGTGCTCATCCTGCACGGCACCGGCGGCACGGGACACGCGTTCTTGAGCCAGAACTTTAGCGAGGAGTTGTTCGGCCCCGGGCAACCGCTGGATGCCGCGACTCACTACCTGATCCTGCCCGACGGGATAGGCCATGGAAAATCGAGCAAGCCGTCGGACGGACTCCGCCAGCGTTTCCCGCATTACAACTATGAAGATATGGTTCGGGCCGAAGCGCTGCTGGTGCGCGACGGCTTGCATGTGGACCATCTGCGGCTGGTGATCGGCACGTCGATGGGGGCCATGCACACGTGGATCTGGGGCTATCTATATCCGGATCGAATGGACGCGCTGATGCCGCTTGCCAGTGCGCCGGTGGCGATTGCCGGCCGCAACCGAATGTTTCGCGCCATGATCATCCAGTCGATTCGCAACGATCCCGCGTGGAAGGACGGCGAATACAAGGTTCCGCCGGTGAATGGCTTGATCGCCGCCGAGTACGCGCTGTGGATGATGACGAGCAGTCCGCTGCAATTGCACAAGACAAATCCCACGCGCGAGAAAGCCGATGCGGCCGTGGAGGCTCTGCGCAAGGGAGCCCGGCAGGTGGATGCGAACGACATGCTCTACCAGTTCGAAGCCTCCGCCGATTACAACCCGTCGCCGCGCCTGGCCCAAATCACGGCGCCGTTGTTCGCGATCAACTCGGCCGACGACGAAGTGAATCCGCCGGAGCTTGGCATCATGGAAAGAGAGATCCAGAAGGTGCCGCGCGGCCGGTACATCCTGATCCCGACCAGCGATGATACACGCGGCCATGGAACGCATTCTCGCGCGCTGGTGTGGAAACAGTATCTGATTGAGCTGCTGCGGATCTCGGAAGCCGGCCGCTAGCGCGCCGCTTTGCGCGCCAGGATGGATGGGCGCCGAGTGAAGACACTGCGGCTGTGCCGGCAGGTTGAAAAAGGCGTTGCGGGCGGCCGGGCTACGCGGACTTATCGCCGTGCGTGATCGGCCGCCAACAGTTTGAATCGCATCTACGAGGCCATTGGAATCGCTGGATGGCGTTACTTTTAAACTCTCGTTTCGATGCTCGACTCTCTGAAACCCGATGGGACGGCGATATTAGCTATCCGCACTCCACCGGATGTTATGGAACCGGTTCCAACTTCTTCCCGTCGACCTCCTCCACGTAGGGGAACCGCCGTGCGGGCTTTCAGGGCCCTGCGGGAAGCTCAGCACCACCGTAATGCAACGCTTGCTGGCCAGCAAGAAAACCGTCGGGCCTGCGCGGTGTACGCAAGCCTCTATCCGATTTCACAGTAGCAGACGGAAAAAGGCAGGCTGGCTTCGGCAAGACCTAAACCGAGTAGAATCATCCGCAAGTTTTTTTTCAAATCGTGTGATAGGCGCAGCACCGTGAGCAATGAATCTCTAGCTCGCCCCAAGTTGCGGTTCGTACAACGGGCTGAGTTCAGGGATTTACGGCACACAGGGTGGCGTTATCGTTTGACGGGTTTCCAGTCTAGCCCTAAAGTATCAACATTGGGCATCGCATCCGACTTCGTTCTGATTGTTATCGCCGGACTCATCGGTGGACTCGCGGCGCGAGCGCTGCGCCTTCCGTTGATGGTCGGCTATGTGGTTGCCGGCGTGCTCGTCGGCCCACACACTGCCGGACCGACCGTAGTACAGGTTCACGACATTGAGCTTCTGGCCGAAATCGGCGTGGCACTGCTTCTTTTTTCGCTTGGGCTGGAACTGTCGTTTCGGGATCTCCAGCCGGTCCGCCGAGTGGCCCTGATCGGCGGTCCCATTCAGATCGTGGTGACAGGTGCTCTGGCAGCCGCGGCTGCATCGTACGGCCTCGACATTCCCGCACGTCAGGCGATCTGGTTTGGAGCGATGGTTTCCGTATCGAGCACGGCGGTTGTGCTGAAGATGCTATCGGCCGCGGGGGTAACGCAGACATTGGCAAGCAGGGTCATGATCGGGCTATTGGTCGTTCAAGACCTTGCCGTGGTCCCGATGCTGGTGGTCCTGCCGCAACTCGGGCATGCCGATCACTTGCTCGCCAGTCTCACGCGGGCAATCGGGATCGCAACCGCCCTCCTGGCCGCGATCGTCATTGTCGGCACATGGCTCTTGCCGAAACTGCTTCGGCTGGTATTAGCGTGGCGTTCACGAGAACTGTTCCTTGTCGCGGTGGTCGCGATCGGAGTTGGTGTTGGATATGCGACTCAACTTGCCGGCCTATCATTCGCATTGGGCGCGTTCGTCGCCGGGATCGTCCTCAGCGAATCGGAATTCAGCCATCAGGCGCTCAGTGATGTCGTTCCGATTCGCGACATCTTCGGACTATTGTTCTTCGTCAGCGTAGGAATGCTCCTCGACCCGGCGTACGCTTTTTCTCACGCCGCTCAGATCGCGGCTGTCGTGCTATTTACGTTCCTAGGAAAATCGATCATTTTGGGTACCATTGCCAGAGCGTTCGGTTATGTGAACATGGCGCCTTGGATCATTGGACTTGGTCTCTCTCAGATCGGCGAGTTTTCCTTCGTTCTGGCGCGGAACGGCGTCACTTCGGGAATTTTGTCCAGGCCAACATACGATCTTGCGCTGACATGCACTGTTCTCACTATGGCCTTATCGCCACTCGTAGCCAGTCTGGCGCTTCCTCTCGGTCGAGCATGGCAACGTTGGCGCAAGCCCAGCCAAGCACCAGCGCGAGTCGAACCATTGGACGACACCCTAGAGCGGCACGTCATCATTGCAGGATATGGCCGTAGCGGTAAGACTGCGGCGCGCGTACTTCAGCGAGCGAACATACCGCTGGTCGTGGTGGAAATCAACCACGCAATCTATGGAGGGCTGGCGGGCGACGGCCTTTCGGGGATCTGGGGGGACATAACCGGAGAGGAGATTCTGAAAGCCGCTCAGATCGAGACCGCTCGGATTCTGTTGCTGACGCTGCCGGAGCAAAGCATCATTCGCTTGAGCGTAGAACGTGCGAGATACCTTAACCCAAAGCTCGCAGTCATAGCTCGGGCATTCCGCAGAGATGATGTTATCGAGTTGCACAGGCTTGGAGTCAATAGCGTAATCCAACCCGAGTTCGAAGCCGGAATCGAGATGGTACGGCAGGCTCTCTTTCACTACGATTCCGAACCCACATCAGCGTCAGAGTTAATTTCTGAGCTTAGAGAGGAATTCTACCGAGGTAGGCATCCAATGGAGTGATCCCGCCTGGAAAGCGACCGTTCCGCCTACTCCGGGATTCGGAATGGGGGCGCGATCTGCCGGCGGTTAATTATCGTAATCGCTGCTGCGCGGCCAAAATGGATCTTCCGTTACGATTGGGGATGGACTTGGGTATGCGGATTGCTGAGTAGTCCCAGAACTTCATCCTGGGATCGGCGGGTCCAGCCATGGCGATGGTCGATCGCGAGCAACCAGATCATATCCCGACATCCACGTACCGGCTCCAGCTCAATCGCGAGTTCACCTTTGCTCAGGCAACAGAGTTGGTCTCCTATCTGTCTGAGCTGGGCATCGGCGACTGTTACCTGTCGCCGTTTCTCATGGCGGTACCGGGCAGCATGCACGGGTACGATGTAACGAACCACGCCAAGCTGAACCCGGAGATTGGAACACTGGAAGAGTTCCGGCAATTGGCGGAGCGGTTGAAGAGGCATGGCATGGGTGTGATCGCCGACGTCGTTCCGAACCATATGTCAATCGGCCATCCCTCGAACGAATGGTGGTGGGACGTGCTGGAAAACGGGCCCAGTTCGCCCTTTGCTCATTATTTTGACATCGATTGGAATCCACCTAAGCCGGACCTGAAGAACAAAGTGCTGTTTCCAATTCTGGGCGACCAGTATGGCCGTGTTTTGGAAGATCAGCAGATCACGGTTTCGTGGTGCGACCGGGGCGGATTCTCAGTCTGCGTGTACGGCAAAGTACTACCACTCGGGCCACGCACCTGGGGTCTCATCTTACAGGGGGCGATGGCGGAACTGAAGGAGCGACTGGGAGAGGCCCACGAATCGGTGCTCGAACTGGAGAGTATCCTCACGGCGCTATCTCATATGGCCTTGCCGGATGAGACGGATGAGGAAAAGATCCGAGAACGCCAACGGGAGAAAGAAGTTGTCAAGAAACGCCTGAGCGTTCTGATGGAAGCGAACGAGGCGGCGGGGCAGGCCATTGCGGCGTCATGCCGGAACGCGAACGGCATCAAGGGAGTCCCTCACAGTTTCGATCGTTTGGAAGAATTGCTGGCGCAGCAATCGTACCGTCTGTGTTACTGGAGGGTAGCCTCGGATGAGATCAATTACCGGCGGTTCTTCGATGTCAATGAACTGGCGGCGATTCGAGTGGAAGATCCGGAGGTATTTGCGGCTGTCCACGCATTCCTATTCGAGCTGATTCGGGAAGGATGTATTCAGGGGCTCCGAGTAGATCACCCGGACGGGTTGTTCAATCCCGCTGAATACTTTCATCGCCTGCAAGTAGGTTCGCGGTCGGCAAAGGGGACGGGGCGACCCTTCTACATTGTGAGCGAGAAGATTCTAACGGGTGATGAGGAATTGCGGGGCGATTGGGAGATCGAAGGCACCACCGGTTACGATTTCCTGGGCGCAGTCAACGGACTGTTCGCCGACCGAAGCCACCGTCGCGCGTTTTACCATCTCTACGAAGCGTTCACAGGATGGCCGCCTTCTTACGAAGATCTGGTGTATGAGAGCAAGAAGCTGATTTTGCAAACGTCGCTGGCTAGCGAACTCTACCTTTTGGCGAACAAACTGGACCGGATATCGGAGCAGCACAGGTGGTCGCGGGACTTCACGCGGCCCAGCCTGCGGCACGTATTGCGAGAGACGATCGCGTGTTTCCCAATCTATCGCACCTACACGTCGGAGCGATCGTCGCGAGTGGACATCGAAGACGAACGCCACATTCGTTTTGCGATAAGCCGGGCGAAGCGCCGCAATCCGGCTACCGACGAATCGATTTTCGATTTTCTGCAGAGCGTGCTTTTGCTCGAAGATCCAGACGGGATCGATGACGAACAACAGAAAGACCGGCGTCGGTTCGTGATGTCATTTCAGCAATTCACGGGTCCAGTAACGGCAAAAGGAATAGAAGATACTGCTTTCTACCGGCGCGCGCCGCTCGTGTCGTTAAATGAAGTCGGGAGTGAATTCAAGCATTTCGGCATTACCGCCAGCGCTTTTCACACCTTAAATATCAAGCACCTCATCTCATGGCCCCATACCATGCTGGCGACTTCCACCCACGATTCAAAGCGAAGTGAGGACACACGAGCGCGAATCAACGCGCTCTCCGAGATCCCAGCGGAGTGGTACCGGGCGACGCGCAGGTGGCGCGATCTGAACCGGAATCGTAAAGCAGCCTTAACAGGAACCGAAGTTCCGAGCCCGGCCGAGGAGTATTTCTTTTATCAAAACTTAGCGGGGATATGGCCGGTGAGAGAACCGGACCCGGCGGAATATGAACGGCTCGTCACGAGAATGCGGGCTTATATGGAAAAAGCCTTGCGCGAGGCAAAAACTCACACGAGTTGGATTAATCCTAACCGAAGTTACGAAGAGGCGTTGGGGCGATTTATTGAAGCGGTACTCGAGCCTTCCCCGGACAATCAGTTTCTGTCCGAATTCAGGACGTTTGTAGATACGATCATTCACGCTGGAATGTGGAATTCGCTGTCTCAGACGCTGGCGAAGATCGCTTCGCCCGGGGTCCCCGATTTCTATCAAGGGAGCGAAATCTGGGATTTCAGCCTAGTGGATCCGGACAACCGGCGCCCAGTGGACTACACGGTTCGCGCCTGTTTGCTAAGGAAAATCCGGGACATGGAAGCACGCGGCGTGGAACCGATGCTGGAACAACTGATGAAGGACCCGACCGATGGCGCAATCAAGATGTATGTTATCAGGCGCAGTCTTTGCGTTCGTAAGGACCACCAAGAAGTGTTTACCCAAGGCGGGTACGTACCACTTCGCAGTATCGGGGAGAGGCAAAATCATGTAATTGCGTTCGCCCGGATGTTGGGGAGGCGGTCAGTGATAGCCGTAATGGGCCGTTTTTTCAAGAGGCTGGCGGCTGATCGATTGCCGATCGGGCCGGAAGTGTGGGGGGACTCGCGTCTGCTTTTGCGCAAAGAAGCCAGCACGGCAGGGTATCGAGATGTGTTTACGAAGAAGATCATAGGGGAGGAGACGCGAGCTGGAAAGCGGACCCTTCCGTTAGCCCAAGTTTTCAGCCATCTCCCGGTAGCTCTGCTTGAAAGCATCGAGCAATAACTGACATGTGGGCTTTACGTTTCGGCGCCAACGTGGTCGACGGGGGTGTCCAGTTTCGCGTCTGGGCACCCCGGCTGAAGAATCCTGCCTTGGTCATTGAAGGATCAATGATTCCGATGCACCTGGAGGCCGAGGCAGAATTCGCAGCCTTCGTTCCAGGGCTTGAGGCCGGCACCGACTATGCAATTCTGACCGACAGCGGAGCGGAGAGGCCGGACCCAGTGTCACGGTTCCAGCCGCACGGAGTCCACGGGCCATCCCGCATCGTGGACCCGAACGCTTTTCTCTGGCGCGATCAGCATTGGAAGGGGTTGCCGCTCAAGGAATATATCATTTACGAACTGCACACAGGCACCTTCACCCCGGAAGGCACTTTCGAAGCCATCATTCCAAAACTCGCGCACCTGCGCGACGTAGGGATCACCGCTGTGGAGATCATGCCGGTAGCAGAATTCCCAGGAAAGCGAAACTGGGGCTATGACGGCGTCGCCTCGTACGCTCCTCAGTCGAGTTACGGAGGGCCGACCGGGCTAAAAAGGCTGATAGACGCGTGCCATCGAGAGGGACTGGCAGTAGTGCTGGACGTCGTGTACAACCATCTAGGTCCCGAAGGCAATTACCTGGCGGAGTTTGGTCCATACTTCACAGACAGTTACAAGACTCCGTGGGGTTGCGCGATCAATTATGACGGACCCGACAGCGACGGGGTACGGGAGCATTTCATAAATAACGCGCTGTATTGGCTGACCGAATATCACGTGGACGCGCTCCGTTTGGATGCGATCCATGGAATCTTCGATTTCGGAGCGCGCCATGTCCTTGAGGAATTGACGGCCAATTTCAACCAGCAGGCGAGAGAACTGGACCGAATGGCTTGGGTAATCGCCGAGAGCGACTTGAATGATATTCGTGTTATCAAATCGGTGTCGGAAGGCGGATACGGATTGGATGCGCAGTGGAACGACGATTTCCATCATTCGCTGTACTCGCTACTGACCGGCGACCGGCATGGCTACTTCGTCGATTTCGGATCGCTGCAGGATCTGGCCAAGGCGTTGAGGGAAGGGTTCGTCTACGACGGCAAGCGCTCGGCGTTCCGGCGGCGACGCCACGGATCACCGTCTCACGGGCGGCCCGGTCAGCAATTCGTGGTATTCACACAAAATCACGACCAAATTGCCAATGCGCTTGCAGGAAACCGGCTGTCCAGGCTGCTCTCGGCCGAACAACAGAAGCTATCAGCCGCCGTGCTTCTCTGCTCTCCGTTTATCCCGCTGCTGTTTATGGGACAGGAATACGGAGAAACGGCAGGATTCCACTATTTCACTAATCACAGTGACGAGGCTTTGGCCGAAGCTGTTCGCGAAGGCCGGAGGCGGGAAACCGGGGCCCTGACAACAGGCGGAGAATTCGTCGATCCACAGGACGTGGAAACCTTCGAGGCGGCGAAACTCAACTGGTCGATTCCGCAAACAGATCCGCACGCCAGCATTCTAAATTTCTATCGTGATCTGATTCGCTTGCGGAAAGGGCATGCTTGCCTTAGCAACTGCCGTAAAGATTTGACAAACGTAGCGTTCGATGAAGCCAGGCGCTGGATGGTGTTAGAACGAAGCGACCCTTCCGGTGAGCGCTCCTTAATCATTTTCAATTTCTCAAATCTGCGGCAGACGATATCGGTTAAAGAATTCAAAGGAAAATGGTCGCTCATGCTTTGGAGCGGATCCGCAATTTACGGAGAGCAGGCAGCGGAATTGCAGCCGCCGGACATTCAAGAAAGCACCACTGACAAGACGACCTGTGTGACGTTAGCCGAAGCCAGCGCCGCATTGTACATCAAAGTCTAATTCGACTCATTGGAAATTCATTTGCGGTTGATTGAGAACGCATCGGTGTATGCCGATAGCTTACATTCGCTCGCAAATGGAGGGAGTAAAAATATGGGTCGAGAATTCATTTTAGGCACATTGTGCTGCCTGACAGGTGCTGCGCTTTTGGGTGCTCAAACAGCCGAGCCTCCGAGATTCACATTTGATGTCGGGGGTGGTTTCACGAAGCCGGTGGGGCATCTAGAGAACCGGATTGATACGGGTTGGAATATACAAGCGGGAGCCGGAATCAATCTAATGCCTTGGCTGGGCGTCATGGGGCAATTTATGTATACGGAGTCCGGTCTGAATGGAGGATTTCTGCAGAGTATCGGACAGCCGGATGGCAATTTCCGGATGTGGGGATTCTCGCTGGATCCGATCGTGAGATTTAACCCGAAGGGACATGTAGACTTTTATCTAATTGGGGGACCCGGGGTTTATCGGAGAACTGTGGAATTCACGCAGCCTTCAATCGCGACGGTCACCGCATTTGACCCATTCTTCGGGTACTTTTTCCCGGTAAACGTACCAACGAATCAAGTGATTGGCTCATTTGGCACGACGAAGTTCGGTATGAATGGCGGGGGCGGTTTTAGCGTGCGGGTCGGCAGCGGGAATGCCAAATTGTTCGCCGAAGCGCGGTACATAAAAATGTACACGCAAGGGACAAGCACATCGATTCTGCCGGTGACCTTCGGTATCCGCTACTAGGAGCCCAAGTCTCATCAGGCTAGATGTGAGTACCGGCCCTTTGGGTTTCCGCTTACATACCATGAAGCCAAATCCTTTGGCAAACCATCTGCATATCACGTTCTTGAGTTCGAATGGATAGCAAGAAAGAACGGAGGACATTATATGAATTGGGACCAGGTACAAGGTAAGTGGAAACAGATAAAAGGCTCAGTCAAACAGCAGTGGGGCAAGCTCACCGACGATGATCTGGATATGGTCGCGGGCAGTAAGGATAAATTCATCGGAGTGCTGCAGGAGCGGTACGGCCTTGCGCGGGAAGAGGCCCAGAGGAGAGCAGACGAGTGGGCAAATTCACTGCGTGATGAAGATCAAAGAGCTGAGAAGAGCAGCAAAGACCGAACCTTTACCAGCAAGCCCTGAACTGAAGCCCATCGGGCGGCTGCCAGCATGGCGCCGCCCGAATATCACAACCTAAAGGGCGCGACGGCCCTGAATAAGCTGGATCAGGAGAACCGCGAGCGCAATCACAAGAAGAATGTGAATGTACCCATACAGGGTGTAGGAAGTTACTAACCCTAGAAGCCATAGGACCAGCAGAACTACAAAAATCGTCCACAACATTTAAGACCTCCGGCAAACCGTAGTTCAATATCGCACGCGTATGTGTTGCAACTATGGTGCCAGTTTAAACTTTACGCAAGAACACCAACGTACAGTTTGTTATTGTCCCACGGCAGGTTAGGAGCTTGTAATGGGCGGTGACCTCAGTGGAGCAGGAACGGCTATGTAATTGCTGACGCTCGTCACAGAGGTTGAACCCCATGAGATTTTTCTTTGTGACTACGTGCATTTCGATGGTTACGTTGCTCGCCGGCGGCTGCGCGACGAAAAAATATGTTCGGAACACTGCAGCGCCGATTCAGGCAAGAGTGGATCAGGTAGGCGAGCAGACCAATCAGAACGGGCAGTCTATTGAGGAGACACGTTCCCAAGTAAAGCAGGTTGATGAAAGAGCCCAAAGCGGGATTAACGCCGCGCAAGAGCGGGCTTCCACTGCCGATCAACATGCTATGACCGCGGACCAGCACGCCGGCGATGCTATGAATCGGGCGAACCAAGCGCAGAAATCATCGGAAGAAAACAGCCGCACTCTGGACGGCTTGCGTCAAGTGGTTTCCAATATCGATGACTATAAGCTGCAAACGTCCACGAACATACCTTTTCGGTTCGACAAGTATCGCTTAAGTGACGATGCCAAGCAGGAACTGGACAAACTGGCCAACGATATAAAAGCTGACAAGCGATACTTCGTCGCGGTCGAAGGCTTCACAGATAAGACCGGATCGGAGCAGTATAACGAGAACCTGAGCCGCCGCCGAGCCGATGCAGTGGTGGAGTATCTGGTGGCGCAGCACGATATTCCGATTTACCGCATCCACATGATCGGCTTGGGCGAGCAAAAGCTCGCAGATGAGGGAAAGGGCCGCGAGGCCAATGCCAAGAATCGGCGTGTGGAAGTGAAGGTATTTACGGCCGATCAAGTGACGGCATCTCTGGCGGGGGGCTCGTCGGATAATTCCGCCAATCGCAGTGACGCCGGGCAATCACCAAAAACAGACACTCAGCAGTCGCCTCGGAACGAAACTCAACAAGCTCCGCCGCCCCGCGGAGATACGCCCCGGACGCCCCCTAACGATAACCAGGAGCCGCGTTGACGGCCAGCGCAGCCGCTTTGTGACTCGCTGCTCTTGCGCCGGCGGCAAATGGCACCTAACAAAGATCTATCAACTGACATGCCGTAGCACCGCTTCTTGCTGGTCCAACGAGCGGACCAGCGGAAGCGGTATTTGTTTGTCAACTCCATCCACAGACTGAAGGCGTTTGCGGGTCGACGGCGCGTCTCCCACCTGCCTTTGCGTTTTGCAGAACATGCAGTCCTCACAAGAATATTGGATTCGACGTGGCGGGAAGACGCAATCGCGACGAACTGGCTATCTGCCAGTGGTTTGAGATCTTCCGGGCCGAGGCAAATTCATAAAGGTTCTCGACCATATGTCAAGAATTATACAGTCAGGAGAACAATCGAGTGTTCAACAAACCCATGGTATGGTTCGTGCAAGCTTTTTGTCGGCTTTTGTAGACGGAAATGGTCAAACGGAATCCCCAATTATCCTGGAAGGTTGTTAATCGTTTGCCTGCAGTGGTATTGCCTTCTCCACACCACGTCGGTCTGGGGATAACTCGGAGTCTTGGCCGATTTGGAATACCGGTTTACAATGTGGATGCGATTCGATGGGCACCAGCGTTTTTTTCAAAATTCTGCAAGGGCAACTTCACTTGGGATTTCGATTCCGCCTCGCCGGAAGAGTCGCTGGACTTTCTGCTCGCCCTCGCTGACCGCATCGGGTCGCGTTGTGTTTTAATTCCAACAACGGATACCACGGCAGTCTTCATCGCAGATCATGCGGAAGCTCTGCGAGCTTCCTACGCCTTCACTCCCCTAGATCCTCTTTTCATACGCTCGCTGTGCAACAAGAGTGAGATCCAAAAACTAGCCCAGAAAGCCGGTCTTCCCGTACCGGAAACGATTGTGCCGCAAACCAGGGCCGAACTCTTGTCGTGTTTGCGGCAATGGCGATACCCGTTGATTCTCAAGTCGACCGACAGCCGCTTTCGCAAACGTCGAAGTAAGACCAAGGTGTTCGTTCGCCACATAAATGAGGCATTCGCGTTGTATGAGCAGATTCAGGATGAGGTCATAGGCAAGATCATCGTGCAGGACTGGATTCCCTTTGGCCCCGGAAGTGATTGGATGTTCAATGGATATTTCAACAGTCGGTCTGAGTGTGTAGCCGCATTTACCGGCAGAAAGCTGCGGCAATATCCTCCCCACATCGGTGTAACCAGCCTTGGAGTCTGTGAGCGCAATGAAGCTTTGGAGGAAGTGGCGCTCGGTTTTCTCAAGTCACTTCGGTATCAAGGCCCAGTAGATATGGACTTCCGCTTCGACGAGAGGGATCATCAGTACAAGCTGCTGGACGTGAATCCAAGAATTGGCGGATCGTTTCGACTGTTCGTCTCTGAAGAAGACCTGGATATCGCTCGAATCCTTTACCTGGATCAGACGGGACAGTGTTGCCTTCCCGGCAGGGTGAAGGAAGGCCGTAAATGGGCCGTAGAAGACTATGACCTGGTGACGGCAATCGAGTACCACCGGGATGGCAAGCTCAAAATTCAGGAATGGCTGCGGTCACTTCACGACGTGAAGGAGTTCGGTTTTCTTTCTGTCACCGATCCTCTGCCAAGTTTGTTCATGTTGCGCGACGATTTGGCCGAACTGGTGGATCAGTTTAGGAGCCAGCGGATTCCAGTCGGACCATTCGAGAACCATACGGGTGACCCGGCACCAGAAATGTCTCTTTCAAATTTCAGTGACTCTCAAGGAGAGGTATGACTGCAAAGCCCGTTCTATTGCCTGTGCCAGACGCCGTAGTCGCACGAGCGGTAGACACACCTAATGCGGTAGCGATTGGTGTCGATTCGAGAACCCTGACGTACCTGGAAATGAATCGAGACGCGAATCGCCTGGCGCATTATCTGCAACGGTTCGGAGTCTCAAAGGATGTGCTTGTCGGCGTCTGCATGCCGCGATCCCCGGAAATGATAATTGGGATGTTGGCTATCTGGAAGGCGGGCGGCACATACCTCCCGATGGATCCGAGTAATCCGCCGGATCGGCTTGCGACGATTCTACAGGACGCGAAACCCAAGGTGGTCCTAAGCACTGGTGAGCTGTCCAAAAGGCTGGCAAAAACTGGTTGCCACTTTATAAATCCCGGAAATTCCGAGATCGGCCGAGAATCGCCGGAACCGCTCGCGATCCATACGGATCCTGGCGATTTAGCTTATGTGATATATACGTCAGGGTCCACCGGTGTGCCGAAAGGCGTGGAGATCACTCATGGAGGCTTAGCAAATCTGGTCGCCTGGCACCAGCAGGCGTTTTCGGTAACCGCGGCAGATCGAGCCAGTCACCTCGCCGGTTTGGCATTCGATGCTTCGGGTTGGGAACTGTGGCCCTATCTTGCATCCGGTGCAAGCGTTTATTTGGTGGATGATGTCACGCGCAATTCCGCTGAAGGTTTGCGGGATTGGCTACTTGCCGAGGGAATCACAATCAGTTTCGTTCCAACACCGCTGGCGGAACGTATTCTATTTCTTCCCTGGCCAGACAAGACAGCGCTGCGGACGTTGTTGACCGGGGGGGATACGCTGCATCATTATCCGCCAGCGGGGTTGCCATTCAAGGTCGTAAATAACTACGGTCCGACCGAGTGTACGGTAGTCGCCACGTCAGCAGTAGTTTCTCCAGAGAGAGCCGCGACCGCTTTACCGGCCATAGGGCGCCCGATTGAGAATACTCACATCTACTTGTTAGACGAACAGCTACAGCCTGTGCCTGCAGGTATGCCGGGCGAAATCTGCATTGCGGGAGCAAGTCTGGCTCGCGGCTATCGCAATCTTCCGTACCTGACGGCAGAGAAGTTTGTAGAGCATAGCCATTCCGGCATTACGGAAAGAATGTACCGAACGGGCGACCTCGGCCGTCTGCTGGCTGATGGACAGATCGAATATTTAGGGCGTTTGGACGACCAAATCAAGATTCGTGGATATCGAATCGAACCTCACGAAATCATAAGCTGTCTCAACGACCATCCTGGTATTCGAGAGAGTCTGGTTGTTGCGCGCGAAGGACCCTCTGGCGAAAAGCGGCTGGCGGCTTATATTGTGCCTACGAATGATTGCGGGGTCACCGACACAATGCTGATCGAGTCTCTGCGCGTGACTCTGCCAGATTACATGATCCCCTCCATTTTTATTCGGATGAAATCCCTTCCGCTAACACCAAACGGCAAGATCGATCGGGCGGCGCTACCGATGCCTGATTTCGGAATCGAGGGCGACGGGGAGAACCCACAGTCGCCTGTCGAGCAGAGTATTGCGGGGATGCTCGCAAACCTTTTGAACATAGAAAAGGTCGGACGCAACGACAACTTCTTTCTGCTGGGGGGGCATTCGCTGCTGGGCGCGCAGCTAATTACAAGAATTCGGAAGACGTTCGGAATCGAGATCTCGTTGCGGGCGCTTTTCGAGTCGCCAACCATTGCGGCGCTGGCGGAGGAAATCGAGAGCCGGCCGGCTGCCCATGAGGGCGAATTGTTAAATGCGAATTTACATCCATGAGTACGAGCATAAAGTCAGCTCCGGCCGTCAAGCAGGACGCGCCACTGAGCCTGTTCCATCTACTGGACCCCGAGACCCGGGCGAACCCGTATCCGCTCTATCATCGGTTGCGTGAGACGGATCCGGTCCACTGGGATCCATATCTGCACGCGTGGATTGTGACGCGCTACGACGATGTGGTGACCGTGCTGCAGCGCTTTTCAGCAGCCCGCAGCCCAACGCCGGAGCAACTCACCGCGTTCGGACTATCCGAGTTGAATCCTATCGCCCAAGTGATGGTGCGGCAGATGCTCTTTATGGATCCGCCGGCCCATACGAGGTTGCGAGCGCTGTGCGCCGCGGCGTTCACTCCAGCTCGAGTGGAAACTCTGCGACAGCACATTCAGGAGATTACTGATAGTCTGCTCGATCGGGTTCTCCCCGCGGGCCGTATGGACGTGATTGCCGATATCGCGAATCTGCTGCCTGCAACCGTGACGGCAGAATTGATGGGCGTGCCGGTTGAGGATCGAGATCAGCTCAAAGCGTGGTCGATTGATTTCTCGGAGATGTTGGGAAATTTCCAACATAATCCCGGCAGGACTCCGCGGATGTTGCAAATCGTGCAGGACATGACGTCATACTACCGGTCCAGGATCAGGGAGCAGGAAATCCAGCCGAGGGCAGGAGTGTTGTATGCGCTGATGACTGCCGAGATCAACGGAGACCGGCTGAGTGAAGAAGAAGTCATCGCGAACGCGATCATTACGATGACGGGGGGCCAGGAGACCACGACCAACCTCATCGGCAACGGACTATTGTCACTGCTGAAAAACCAGGGAGAAATGTCGCGACTGCGCGAGGACCTCAGCTTGATGCCGTCCGCGGTGGAGGAGTTGCTTCGGTACGAGAGTCCGATTCAATACACCACGCGGCTTGCTCCCGAAGATCTTGAATTGAGAGGAAAGCTAATTCGCAAACGACAGGCAGTGATTGCGGTGCTGGGCGCCGCCAACTACGATCCCGCCCGTTTTCCCGAACCGGACCGTCTAGACATAACCCGCAGGGATAACCGCCATCTCGCGTTTGGCTGGGCCAGCCATTATTGTTTCGGTGCTCCGCTGGCGCGTGTGGAAGCGCAGATCGCGTTCTCATCCATATTGCGCCGGATGGGAGACCTAAAGCTGGAGCCTGTCTCGTTGGTGTGGCGTCACAACATGATCTTCCGCGGACTAGAACAACTGCCGGTCACGTTTCGGCCGATAGCGGCAAACGGTGGCACATAACGTGGCCACCACGCTAGTCCGGGCGCCCGCAGCATTCAAGATGCGGGAGGCTCGCTTCGAGGACTACGAAGCTATCATCTCGCTCCAACAGCGCTACGGACTTGGCACCCGAAGCTACGAAGACTGGAGCCAGATGTGGCTGGGCAATCCACTTTACCGGCAATTAGAAGCTGGATGGCCGATCGGATGGGTTTTGGAAGATCAGTCTCACCGCATTGTCGCGTCGATTGGCAACATGCCGCTTGCTTACGAATGGGCGGGACAGCCAATTATTGCGTCATCCGGGATTTCCTGGGTAGCCGAGCCGGCTTATCGAAGCGCATCGCTGCTGTTGTTAGATTCATTGGTTAACCAGCCTGGAGTAGATCTCTACTTAAATAGTACGGTTACCAAGGAGGCGGAAGAGGCGATCGTTGCATTCAAATGCCTTCACGTCCCAGTGGGCCGCTGGGATGAGCGCGCTTTTTGGGTGACCAATCACCGTGGATTCGCAGGAAGTCTTCTAATTAAGAAAGGCTTGCGGGCTCCAAATCTCTTACGGTATCCTCTCGCGGTGGGGAGTTTCATTAGTGACCATCTCAAGAGGAGTCGTTCTCTAAAGAGAAACGCCGATGTCGTGGCGTTTGCCGATTTTGATGATCGGTTCGACGTTTTTTGGAACGAACTCCGTCGGGATAGGCGAAATCAACTGCTTGCGGTCCGTTCTCGAGAAGTGCTCAATTGGCATTTCGGAGACTCGCTCCGAAACGGGCGGTTATGGATCGGCGGAGTTATTGAGCGGGAGCGACTAGCCGCGTATGCCATATTTGACCGCCGAGACAACCCTAAGTACAACTTAAAAAGAGTTCGGCTGGTCGATTTTCAGTGTGTTAACGGCAAGGACGAGTTGTTACAACCTCTGCTTTCGTGGGCGTTGGGAAAATGTCGCCGCGCGGGTGTCCATATGCTCGAGAACGTCGGCCGATGGCTGGAAGACGGAGAGATTGTTGCAGCGAGCGCACCGTACCGGCGGAAGCTATACGCGTGGAGCTATTATTATCGAGCCCAAAACGATGCGCTGGCGGGCTGTTTGCGCGAACCAGGGGTCTGGTCTCCCTCCCTTTTCGACGGTAATGCGAGTCTGTAGGGTAGGGAAGTGGCCTCAAACCGCGATGAGCTTCTTGCGGATCGCATAACGAATCAGACCGGGACGGTCGTGCACATCGAGCTTCCGCATGAGGTTATATTTATGGGCATCTACGGTCTTTACACTGAGATTTAATCGCTGCGCGATCTCCTTCATCGCGCAACCCTCAGCTAAAAGAACGAGAATCTCGCGTTCCCGATCGCTCAGGAGATCGTAATCGCTTTTCGCGCTCTCCGAAGACTGCGTGTAGTGCCCTACAACCGACTTCATGACGCGCGGGCTCACATACTGCTCCCCGCGAGCAGCTGCTTGCACGGCATAGATAAGCTGTGATGGCGGAGAGTCCTTCACTAAGTATCCAAATGCACCCGACTCCATGCAGCGGGCCACGACATCTTCATCGTCGTAAACGGTCAGGATGAGGACGCGGGCATCCGGGAGCATACGTTTGATCCGTCGCGTTGCGTCAAAACCGCGAAGAACGGGCATGGCAATATCCATCAGGATCACGTCAGGTTCGAGCTGGCGGGCCAGATCGACCGCCTCAATGCCATTGGCGGCTTCGCCGATGACTTCGATATCACCAGCCCCAGCTAGAACGGTCCTAACGCCTTCACGAAACAAGGCGTGATCATCACAAACCAGCACTCGGATTTTCTTGTTCATCCTGCGGACGCCTCTGGCAGCGGAAGTTCTACTGAAATGCGCGTTCCGGTTTTCGGAGAGCGCGAACCTGGCGTAGTAGAGTCAATTAGAAGCCTGCCACCGAGAAGCTCTACCCGCTCCCGCATGGCAGTCAGCCCAAACGAGCGGCCGGACACGGACACTGGTTCGAAACCGACGCCATTATCCTCAATCACCATAATAAGCCTGTTCCGATCGATCAATTCAATCGTCACTTTGACCCGGCCGGCGCGCGCATGCTCGACTACATTCGATAATGCCCCTTGCAGCACTCGATACAGGGCCACCTGGTGGCTTGCCGGCAGATCATCCGGCAGCTCGGAAGCGCGCACAGTCACGGTGATTGCGGTTCGTGAGGAGAACTGGCGCGCATAGAATCGCATCGCCGGAAGGAATCCGAGTTCGTCGAAAATCGCCGGCCCCAAGTCGAGGATTAGGCGGCGCACGGAATCAATCGCACTGGACACCAGAGCCAAAGCTTCATCCAAGCGCTTCGATACTTGGGGAATTTCACCTTGTTTGGCGTCGGTGGCGATCAGTTCGAGATACAACTTCAACAGGAGGAGCTGGTGCCCGATATCGTCATGCAGATCGTGAGAAAGTCTACGCCTTTCCTGCTCGTAGACATTTGTCACATACGCCGATGCCTGATGCTGCCGTCGGCCGGCTCGTTCGAGCCTGGTCGCAAGGGATTCCTGCTCCGATTTCCACGCTTTCTTGTAGCCCGCAGCTATCGCCAGGACAGCGAGCCCATAAAGGCGTCGCCCAGCCGACATAAGACTATCGGGGGCAGGGACGCCATTATTGAGGAATGGCACGCTGGTCTCGACCAGCAAGTACAAGGCTGTGAGTGCGGCCGCAATATCCACGCGGTTCTCGGCAAGCTGTTCGCCCACCCTGCGGAAGCGGTCGTGGAACCCTTCAAAGGTGAGGTCGGCAACGCGACCGTTTAGAACCTCGCCGATTGTATGCTTAAGAACTCCGACGTCATTCTCGCTGAGTAAAGAGCCGCGGATCTGCTGCATCCACTGCTCGGACAGCACACTCCAATGTGCGCTCGCCAATTCGATCACCCGGTCAGACTGGTTCCGGACCTGCGAAAAGATAGTCTCCAATGCGTCGTTGGCCATTCGGCAGCTTGGGTGAGTCAGCACGACACGGGCCAGCCGCGCCGATGTTGTTAGCAATATGCCAAAGCCGTCCAGCTCCTGCATGCCTTTCCACTTCTGGCGGTTGAGTGTGTCTTCAATCATGCAATTTTTGATCAGCGGGCGTACTGGAATGTGACAATCACAACCTAGTTGCCTTCGTTTCCGCCGCTATTAAGGTTCGATCCAGCCCCTATGTCCGGTTGTCCACTTTGGAAGTAACTTTGCAGTCTTTGAGGCGCATGTTTCGGGTGGAGCGGGTAAAGTTCGGGATGAACGAGCCTACCTGGGATCCAAAAATCAACGCTTGGATATGACATGGACCGTGGAGAGCCGAGAGCGCACGGGTCGCGTCAATGGGGTTTTGAGGTGAAGCGAGCCTTGCGCATATCGGCGGAAACGATGGGAACGAGATGAGAATAGTTATCAAGATCGCCTTGAGCTTTACATTGGCTGGAATATTCATATCCGGCCAGGAAAAACCGGCGGCCGCTGATGCCGCGACGCCGAGCCAGCCTGCGGCACGGTCGCAATATGTTCTAGGGCCAGATGACAGTATCAAAATCTGGGCGCTTGGTGTAGACGAGATCAGCGATAAACCAATAAAACTCGATCCGAGCGGCTATATCGACCTGCCGTTAGTCGGAAGAATCCAGGCCGGAGGATTGACGGTCGAGCAGTTCGAGGCGAATCTTGTGAAGCGGTTGGGCTCCGAAGTCCGGCAACCGAAAGTTTCGGTCGAGGTAGTGGAATTCGGAAGTCAGCCGGTCACGGTTATTGGAGCGGTGAATCAGCCGGGCGTTCATCAATTGCACGGCAGGAAGACGCTAGCGGAAGTGCTCTCAATGGCTGGCGGACTGAAGCCAGACTGCGGTCCACAGATCAATATCAGCCGACAGATGAAATGGGGTCCGATTCCACTCACTACCGCGAAAACTGATGCAAGCGGACAGTTTAGCATCGCCAACGTGGACGTAAAGGAACTTATGGCCGCCCAAAACCCCCTCATCAATATTCAAGTTGAGGCGAACGATGTAATCACTGTTCCACAAGCGGGAATGGTCTACGTAATTGGCGAAGTAAAAAAGCCAGGAGGAATTGTCCTCAACGAAAAATCAGGTGTTTCAGTCCTGGAAGCTTTGTCATATGCCGAGGGACTAGGTGCGGCTCCCGCTGCCCAACGATCAAAGATACTTCGTCCAGTGCCTGGCGGTACTCAGCGCCAGGAGATCGAGTTAGACCTCAAGAAGGTCTTAGCGGGCAAGGGCGAAGATCTGCAACTGAAGGCGAACGATATTCTATTTGTCCCGACAAGCGCTCCGAAGAAGGCGGCTGTAAGGGCGCTGGAAGCGGCGGTGCAGACTGCCACAGGCGTGGTGATCTGGCGAGTTCCATAACGCGAGGCCAGCAGATGAACAGCGGAGAGAGGCCAAACAAAGGAGAGAGATTCTATGTCAGAAAATAATTTTGTCCCCAGACTTCCCGCGCCGCCTTCGGGGCCCGCCGCCATGGCTGTGCATGCGCCGCATCTCGAAATGGTTCCGGGAGCGCACATGGACGACTCCGATACGATTGGAATGTCCCAGTGCCTCCGCACGCTTCGCCGGCGGAAATGGACCGTACTCCTGATTCTGGCGGTTGGTGTACTCTCCGGGCTGGGGCTGACTCTGCTTCAGACACCGCGATATCGATCGGTTGCAGCGGTAGAAGTTCAAGCCGTTAACGAGAATTTCCTGAACCTGCACGAAGTAGACCCGACATCTACAGCGACAAACGGTGCAACCGACGAATATGTCCAAACGCAAGCGGAAATGCTTCAACAGGACAGTCTCATTGAGAAGGTGGTGAGCAAGCTGAAACTCGATCAGCGCGACGAGTTTCATCCAAAGGCTGGGCTACTAGACAACTTGATGGCGACGATAGGGAAAGCCAAAGGACAAACGACTCCCCTTCGTGACGCTGTTCAAGTTGCTAAACATAACCTGAATATCACGACATCGCGCGACAGCCGCATCATTCAGATTGCATATACCTCACCCGATCCCGCCCTCGCGGCGAATTTCGCGAATACGCTGGCGCAAACGTTCATCGAGCAGAACGTAGATGGGCGCCGCGCCGCCGCACAGCAGATTCAGGAATGGCTAAGTCCACAGCTACAAGAGCTTCGAAACAAGATCGGCCAATCTGAAGGGGACGTGGAGAAATATACCCGTTCGGTTGGACTACAGTTCACCACCGGTCAGGAGAATATCGAGGAAGCGCGGTTACGGTCAATGCAGGACGAACTTGCAAAAGCGCAAGCCGACCGAATAGCGAAGCAGGCCGAGTACGAAACCATGAGCGCGGGAACATCGCAAACGATGGAACAGAGTCCGGCCCTGCAGGACTATACGGCAAAATTGACAGATCTCCGCCGGCAACTGGCGGATCTGGAGTCCATCTTACAGCCAGAGAGTTACAAAGTTGCACGGGTGCGCGCGCAGATCGCCCAATTAGAAGCCGCGGTAAGCAACGAGAGCAAGCGCATTCGCGACCATCTTTTAGGGGAGTTTCGATCCGCACAGCGCCGTGAAGATAATCTTGCGAGCGCTTACGCCAAACAATCCACGGTGGTTGCAAACCTGTCGGGTAGAGCCACGCATTACGACACTCTCAAGCACGCGGTAGATGCCAACCGGCAATTCTATGAAGCGATGCAGCAACGGGTCAATGAAGCGCGCGTGGCATCAGCAATCCGCCAAACAAACATTCGCCTGGTGGGACCCGCTGAGCCGGCGTCGGCCCCATACACGCCAAATCTGCCGTTGAACCTTGCCATTGGGTCAGCGGCTGGGTTGGTCCTGGGGATCTGCGGCGCGATGTACCGTGAGCAGAGCAACAATCGCTTACGACTCCCGGGTGAAGCGACCTCCTGGCTCAGCCTCCCGGAATTGGGTGCAATTCCCAAGGCGAAACTACCCCCTCGCTCCGCACGGAAACTGCTAGGCGCAACGGAAGGCGAACACCAGGTGGAGCGAATCACCTGGAATTCCGGCTTTTCAGAGGTGTCGGAGTCTTTCCGTTCCACGGTGGCGTCGATCCTTTCGGTCGACGCAAAGGACGGCTTGTCCCGCACAATCGCGATTACCAGCGCTGTTCCGGGCGAAGGAAAGACAACTGTTGTCAGTAATTTGGGAATTGCGCTCGCCGAGATTCGTTCGCGGGTTCTGCTAATTGATGGCGATATGCGGCATCCACGGCTTCACAAGGTTTTTGACACTGCGAATAGTTGGGGATTAAGTGACTTGTTACAGGAAAAAAACAATGTAAGCAGTGTCCCGCTGGAGTGTTTGGCCAGAAAGACAGACATACCACGTCTCCATCTTCTTCCCAGCGGGCCGTGTCCGGAAGGTATTTTCGCGCTTCTATGCTCCGAAAGGATGCGCCAACTCATGGAGCGATATAGGAAGGAGTTTGATTTTATTATCATCGACACGCCGCCGTGTCTTGAATTCGCCGATTCCCGCATTTTGGCCCGTTATGCCGAGGGAGCAATGCTGGTTGTAAGGGCGGATTACACGGATAAACAAACCGCGCAAGCTGCCGCCCAGCGCCTGGTCTCAGACGGCATACCGGTCATGGGAACCGTGCTAAATAGCTGGAATCCAACTGCAGAAGGAAGTCGGTACAGCTACATGGACTATCGGGATTCCAGCCGGATGACAGCTTAAGCGGCATGGCGAATCTAAAGGAAGATGACATTGATGCTGAGGCTCGGCCGGGGCTGTCCTTGCAGCGAAACTTCGGCTGGGCCCTCGGTGGCAGCGTCATCTACGCAGCGTGTCAATGGGCAATGATTGTGGCATTTGCGAAGTTTGGGAATACCGTTATGGTCGGCCAGTTTTCCCTGGGCTTGGCCATTGCCACACCGATCATCATGTTCACGAACCTCCAGCTACGCTCCGTGCAGGCGACGGATGCAGTCCGCCAATACTCGTTCGCCGAGTACCTCGGACTTCGTACGACGATGACGTCCGTTGCGATGCTGTGTATCACGCTGGTCGCTTTGACTGGCAATTACGAACGTACCACGGCAAAAATAATCGTAGCCGTAGGGTGCGCTAAGTGCCTTGAGACGCTAAGCGACGTGATTTATGGGCTCTTTCAATCGAGGGACCGGCTTGACCAAACCGGCAAATCGATGATTTTGCGGGGGGCCTTATCCGTGATTGGCCTAGGTGTCAGTCTGTACCTGACAAGGAATGCATTTTGGAGTGTGGTAGTTCTCGCCGCAACTTGGCTCTTCGTTTTGGTTTCTTATGATTTCCGTCGCGGGCGGCGCTTTGTGGAAGGAGCCGGGATATCGGACCTACGCTGGCTGATCGATCGCCCTCGACACTGGTTCGAGCGTCAATGGCGCCTTATCCGTCTATCGCTGCCGCTTGGAATTGTAATGACGCTCGCTGCTCTGAACCAAAGTGTACCGCGCTATTTCATCCACGCCCACATGGGGGAGCATCAACTCGGAATCTTTTCCGCGTTGTCGTACACCACGGTGGCGGTAACCTTGGTTGCGGACTCTCTCGGCGCCTCCGCGACTCCGCGTCTTTCCAGGCTTTTTGCGAGTGGACAAATCAGCTCGTTCAGATTGCTGCTGGGCCGGCTGGCTGCGTTCGGGTTGATTTTAGGCTCGGCCGCATGGCTGGCGGCGAAGATCGCCGGTGCAAGTGTATTGACAATTTTCTATAACGCCGAGTATGCGGCGCACGCCGATGTCTTTGTTCGGTTAATGTCGGCTGCAGGAATTTCGGCGTTCGCAGCGCTGCTGACCTACGGAATCACTTCCGCGCGAAACTTTCGCATTCAGGTGCCTATTTATGCGTTAGTACTCTGCAGTAATGCCTTGGGCTGCATGCTATGGGTGCCGAGCTTCGGCTTGGCAGGGGCAGCGTCGGCGCTGATGTTGGCTTCGATTGTCCAAGTCACCGCATTTAGCATTGTGGCGCTCTGTTTGTTCACTTCCGGACAAAACGCCGTCTCGACAAAGAGTGCAGAATATGACCTCACCATTTCCCTATAGCCCCGTTCGCTACAGCCAGGCGACTTTATGGAGCAAATCGACCGCGAACACATCGCATAAGCCGCTGATCACGTGGTTTGTCCTTGTATACGTCGCCCTCATGCAGGTTCAAATTACCTTTGACCCGGGCGCCACTGGTTTTCGAGTCGCACCAGCAGACCTGTGTCTGCTGGCAGTCGTGGTGCTACTGCCGGGTCAATTGAAGTACCGGAAACGGGTTTGGAATATTGGGCATGCTGCGCTGCTGCTGGTTTTCGCGATGGGCACGATGGTACAGGCATTCCAGGAAGGATTCGTGAACCGCTACGTCGTGCTGAACAAAGACGTTGGACTGATGTTTCTGTTTCTAAGCTATCTGGCACTGACTACGGTGGCATACGACTGGTCCGAAATTCGGCGAGTTCTTCGCGTGTTTACGGTCAGTGTAGCCGTACAGAACGTGGTTGCGGTGATCGCGTACCTCGTGGCGTACTCGTCACACACGGACAATATATTTACTGCCTATGACGGAGCAAGGCTGGCAGGGCTGATGGTCGATCCGAATGCTTACGGTGGCCTATTGGTAACGGCGCTCGTACTCTGTGAAGGAAGCTCGTGGGGCGCTAAGCCACTGCTTGGGCCTTGGACGCGGGTTTTCGTTCGAACTAGCTTAGGGCTGGGCATTCTCTTCACGTTCTCTCGCTCAGCATGGCTCTCATTAGCGGTGGCTTTGCTTCTCCTTTGCATTGTCCGCCGAGGCATGGCCCTGCGTTTCGCCATTGTCGGCGTGGCCGGGCTGTCATTGGTCTTCGCCGTTATGGGCTCACGTTTTCTCGGCTTTTTCGAACAGATGGCGAGCCGTCCGGAGCAGGTTGCAGGACGTTTCGAGTTACTCGACGATGCCTGGGCCCAATTTGCGATGCACCCATGGATTGGAGGAGGTCTCGCAAGCTTTTTCTTGAAAGAGGGAATAATCGTTCACAATACCGCATTTTGGTTCCTTGCCGACTTCGGGATTATAGGGCTGCTGGTGTTATTGGGATTTGTCATTTGGTTCTTGGCCGCTGCATGGACAGCGTTTCGCCTCGCGCCCACGGACGAGCGGCCCGTCGCGCTCGCAATTGCCTTGGCTCATGTGGCCTTACTCGCTCTGACGGTAGGAATCGAAGGCTTCTATCAACGCCAATGGTGGATGATCTTTGCTCTGATCGCAATGTCGTATTTGCAAGCGCGAAAGACAAATGCCAATCGGCTAGCGGGCCTTTCACGGAATGCGGGGCATGTATGAAATCCGTGATAGTCAAGGCTGGCGAAAGCCGCGTTAGCGTCCCATTGGGGCTATTTCCGGGTGGCGCCGGTGTTACTGAGGTGCAGTCCCTTTTTGCCGCCTTTGGAGGTTCACGTTAATCAATGGCAACAATCTCCAAGACGTTAGCATCCGAGTACGCGGCGACCAGCATCAGCAAAGGAAGATCTTCCGCATTGCCGATGATGCTAATAATGCTAGCGGATATCCTCACGCTGAGCATAACGATTGGCATTTGCGTACTCGTCAGGAAAATGCTCGGGGGCGTCTATCAGTTGCCGACTTATTCGCAACTCTGGCCGGTGCTCGGTCTGTTTGTGTTCGCCTATGCTTTATATGGATTGTATCCCGGTGTCGTGCTTAATCCCGTAAATGAGATTCGGGCTGTTGCCGCGGCCACAACGACCGTTTATCTCATTCTTGGCGTGCTTACTTTCATGCTGCGTGTCTCCGAAGAGTACTCCCGTATTGTATTTGTCGTGGCATGGCTCTTGTCGATAATGCTGGTGCCTCCTGCGAGAATGCTATTACGCCATTGGCTATGCCGGAAGCCTTGGTGGGGCTATCGGACGTTAGTGTTAATTGGAGATACCAAAGGCAGACAGATAGTGCACGCCCTTGAGAAGCAGCCTGAGCTGGGATTGCAGGTAACAGCTGTTCTGCAGTACGAACCGGGCCCGGAGAAGCTGGACCATTCGGCGCCCGTATTTCAAGGTTGGGAAAAGGCTCCGATTCTGGCCGCTCATTATGGAATCACGCACGCTATTCTGGCGGTTCCCGGGTTTTCGGCGCAGCAGTTGCGCAAGGTGCTGGATAGCCATGCAAGACCATTTTGCCATCTGTACGTAATTCCGGATCTGGAAGGCCTTTCAAGCCTGGGTATCAGTGTCCTGGATTTAGGACAATTGCTGGCACTTGAGGTCAGCAATCGTCTCTTATCATCGAGCGCGGCTTTGATCAAGCGAAGTCTTGACCTGGTGGTTGCGGTAATAAGTGGCGTGGTGTTTATGCCGCTAATATTACTGATCGCCATGCTCATTAAATTGGAGAGCAGAGGGCCGGTCTTGTACAGTCAGCTGAGAATCGGCCGGGACGAAGATCATTTCAAAGTATGGAAGTTTCGCTCGATGGTGGTCAATGCGGATGAGGTACTGGACGGGTACTTAAAGGAACGGCCAGACTTGCGGGAAGAGTGGGCCAACCGTCGCAAGCTCAAGAAAGATCCTCGGATGACCCGCGTCGGGAGGTTTCTACGCCGCACAAGTCTGGATGAACTGCCCCAATTGTGGAATGTGATAAAGGGTGACATGAGCCTTGTGGGGCCGCGACCTATTGTCGCCGAAGAAATTGGTGCTTACAACCATGACTTCGGATTATATGTGCAGGTGCTGCCCGGTATAACAGGGTTGTGGCAGGTATCAGGTCGTAATGACACTACATATCAGGATAGAGTTGGCCTCGATACATATTATGTACGAAATTGGTCGCCGTGGCTAGACGTCTATATTTTAGCCAGGACGGTGAAGGTGGTATTAGGACGCCGCGGAGCTTACTAGAAATGCGCGCACAAGCAAGGCAGTGAGTTAAGTAAACGGAATCATACTGGTATGACATCTTGTGAAATAGCAATCATTGGAGCCGGGCCCTACGGCCTCTCCATAGCCGCCCACCTCCGGGCAGGTGGATTAGAACCGTTGGTGTTCGGTCGAGTGATGTCTTTCTGGAAGCAAAGCATGCCTGAGGGGATGCTTTTGCGGTCTCCTTGGGAAGGTTCGCACATCGGGGATCCGAGCCGAGGTTTAACGCTGGATCATTTTGGAGCCGCGGTGCGGACTCGCCGTCAGGAGCCGATTCCTCTGGAGTTCTTCGTGCGGTACGGCGAGTGGTTCCAGCGTGCTGCTGTGCCGGACGTGGATAGTAGAAGCGTCGAGCGCATCGAATCTGTGCCGAGCGGGTTCGCGCTTTCTTTGGAAGATGGCGAGACGGTGAGGGCGCGCCGGGTAGTAGTCGCGACTGGTCTCGCAGGCCACGAACATCGTCCTCCGCAGTTTGTGGGGCTGCCATCGGAACTCGCGACGCACGCGTCCGAGCACAGTTCCTTTAAGAGGCTCGCCGGCAAGCGCGTGGCGGTGATTGGCGCAGGACAGAGCGCCTTGGAAAGTGCTGCCCTTCTGCTAGAAAGCGGCGCCGCCGTTGATGTCATCGCCAGGACGAATGTGATTCATTGGATCGGCGCGCGTCCCGGCATTCAGACTTCCTGGAATCGAATGCAGGCTCTGGTAAAGCGGGTCAGCGCTCCCGCGCAAATCGGACCGTTTCCGCTTAACTGGATTGTCGAGGCGCCGGATTTGGTGCGGCTCCTGCCGGCCCAAATCAAGCGGAGTATTTATAGAAGAGCACTCAGGCCAGCCGGCGCAAGCTGGCTGATGCCGAGAACGGAGCAATTGCGAATACGGACATCGCGCGTGGTCATTTCCGCTGTTGAGGGGGGCACTGGCGTAAGATTGAAGCTCGATGACTGCTCCGAAGTGCTTGTAGACCACGTTTTGCTGGCAACCGGTTATCGTCCTGATATTACCCGGTATTCCTTCCTGCCTCCCGAATTAGTTTCCAAAATGGCTTCCAGTGATCGATATCCGGTCCTGTCCGGCGGACTGGAAACCTCTATTCCCGGATTGTATTTTGCTGGCGCTGCTGCCGTCCCGAGTTTAGGCCCGTTGATGCGCTTTGTTGCTGGTTCGAATGCGGCAGGTCGAAGAATAGCCGCTCATGTCGGCCGGCGAGTGCGGCGGGATCGTGAGTTGCCAAAAAGAGTGTTCCTGGCCCCTAGGGTCGGAAATGAAACAGTTGCATCGGCATCGATCGGGGAGCGAGAAATGCCGTCATTGACGAGCGTGCCGAGCGGACTTAAAGAATTCAATGATTGATTGTAGGCCAGAAGACGCGGTTATCACTGATCGGGAGCCGGCGAAGGTCGGTTTGCCGATAGGTGTAATCGTTGCTGGGGGTTCCCATGGAAGCCTGGGCATCGCACGCAGCCTTGGACGGCGCGGCGTCCCTGTTTGCGTGGTCGCCCACGGTTCGCCAATCCAAAAAGCCTCCAGATATGTGGAAAGGAGCTGGGTTTGGCCTGGTAAAGATCCGTCGGCGCAGGTCAAATGTCTATTCGACCTTGCCACTGATCATGGTCTGGAAGGCTGGACAGTGTTTCCGGGAGGCGACGATGAAGTCGAACTGCTATCACGCAATCATGCGGCCCTGAGCCGTAGGTTTCGTGTCACAACGCCGGAATGGGAAGTGACGCGATGGGCCTACGACAAACGTCTTACCTATCAGCGCTGCGCCGATTTAGCCATTGATCACCCCTGGACACACGTGGTCACGGGGCGTGAGGCCTTACAAGACATCGATTGTAAGTTCCCGGTAATTCTAAAGCCGGCCTACAGAAAGAAGAAAAATGCATTCACGCGCGCCAAAGCATGGCTCATCAAGGATCGTTCAGAATTACTAAAGAAGTTCGACGAAGCGAGTACGCACGTTGAACCTGGGATTATTATTCTGCAAGAGATGATTCCAGGAGGAGGTGGGGCGCAATATTCATATGCAGCTTTCTGTCGTTCTGGCGAGCCAATAGCGACCCTGGTCGCGAGACGTACGCGTCAATTCCCCGTCGATTTCGGGTACACGAGCACGTTTGTAGAAACCGTGGAGCGTCCCGAGATTGAGGACTCGGCGACTCGGTTCCTCCAATCAATTGGGTACAGCGGGCTGGCTGAAGTTGAGTTCAAATTCGATGAGCGGGATCGTAGATACAAATTACTTGATGTGAACCCACGAGTGTGGACATGGCACACGTTGGGGCGAAAGGCAGGAATTGACTTTCCATACTTAGCCTGCCTGGAAGCGCAGGGTCATCCCATCCCTCGTATGCGAGCCCGGGCCGGTGTCCATTGGGTCTTAGGAGTCAGGGACTTCGTGGCTGCTCTATTTGAGATGCGCCGCGGACGCCTTACTCCCAATTCCTATCTGCGATCCCTGCGCCCCCCTATCGAACTGGGCGCTTTCGCGATTGACGATCCTCTTCCCTCGATCGCGGCCTTCCCCGAAATGTTACGCCGAATCTGGCGAGAGAGTAAGGACTGATGGGCACGGCGAATAGAATGAAGATTGCCTGCGTCGTGACCAGAGCCGACGCCTTAGGCGGCGCCCAAGTCCACGTCCTGGACTTAGCCGAGGCATTGATCTCGCGAGGACATGAGGTAACCGTGCTGGCGGGAGGAGATGGTCCCTTAGGTATGGAATTGGTCAGCAGGGGAATTCCGTTCCGCTCCATGCGTCACTTGGGGAAACCAGTAAGGCCTCGTGCAGACCTTCGGGCAACGCTGGAAATCTGGAGAGCCATTCGCGTTCTGCAGCCGGATTTGGTGGCGGCGCACACGGCAAAGGCGGGTATGCTGGCCCGGTGGGCCGCCGCAATCGCGGGCGTGCCGGCCGTATTTACGCCGCATGGTTGGTGTATTACGGACCGGATTTCTGTACGCCAAGGCCGACTGTTCAGAGTGTTGGAACGATTCAGCGCCTGCCTGTCCGCGCGCATAATCAACGTATGTGAATACGAGCGCGGGCTTGCTGCACAGTACAAGATTGCGTCAAATGGAAAGCTTGCGATGGTGCGCAATGGTCTCCCGGATGTGCCCGATACGTTGTTTGCACAGCCCGACCGCGAACCACCCAGATTAATAGCAGTGGCACGGTTCGAGGACCCGAAGGATCATCGGACTTTACTTTCGGGCTTGTCGACCGTGGCCAAATATGAATGGACACTTGATCTGATCGGGGACGGTCCGACACAACCTGATATTGCGCGTCTGGCTGAGGACCTCGGCCTGATCCACCGAGTACGCTTTCTGGGCGCTCGCAGAGATGTGTCAGGTCTGCTGTCACAAGCTCAAATATTTGTGTTATCCACGCGATCAGAGGCATTACCGTACTCTGTCCTGGAAGCTATGAGGGCAGGCCTTCCCGTTGTCAGCTCGGACGTGGGAGGCATAAGGGAAGCAGTAACCCAAGGGGAGACTGGGATTCTGGTTCGGGCCAAGGATCCAATGGCGCTGGGCGAGGCCTTGCGCCAACTCATTACAAAGCCGGAATTACGACGAAGAATGGGTAAAGCTGGTCGCCGCCGCTTCCTTCAATCATTTACGATTGACAAGATGGTGGATGATACGTTGCAAGTATATCGGGAGGCAATTACTCGTAATTCAGTAGAGACGAGGCGACAACTGTTGGCGCGAGACGATCGATTAGCGGCGACGTTGCGCATTAGGGATAGGCACATCTAAATACGGTTAGTCTATGTTGCGGGCGACGATAGGCCGTTGATGAGTATGTCATACAGAAGCGTTGAGCTTGTGCAAAGAAGCGGGACCGAAGGTGGACCAGGCGGAGACTCGGGCTCCATCTCCGCTACGGGTACAAGGCCGAAAGGCATCTTGATCGTATCGTTGGACTTTGAATTGTATTGGGGCGTGCGCGACATCGCTGGTCTGGATCAATATAAGGATAGGTTATTGGCCGCTCGAGCTGCAGTTCCAGGCTTGCTGAAATTGTTTGCCGACTATCAACTCCACGCCACGTGGGCCACGGTGGGGATGCTCTTCTTCGGATCGAAGCGTGATCTGCTCCGGTCCATTCCAACGCCGTTACCGCAATACAGCCGGTCCGAGTTGTCCCCCTATCAGGATCTCGAGGATCTGGGTAGTGACGAATATTTGGATCCGTATCACTACGGACAGTCACTTATCCAGGCAATCGCATCGACGCCCCATCAGGAGATTGGCACTCATACTTTTTCGCACTACTACTGTCTTGAGGATGGCCAGAATTGCAATACATTTCGAGCGGATTTGAAAGCGGCCGTGTCCGCGGCCAAGCGGCTGGGCGTCGACATTCGGAGCCTGGTCTTTCCGCGAAATCAGGTGAACCAGGAATATTTGACGGTATGCGCGGAGTTAGGAATCAAAGCATATAGAGGTAACAATGCCGGTTGGATGTATGCCCCTCGACCGCGGCATAAAGAATCTGTTGTCAGGCGGGGAACGCGATTGATCGACTTTTACCTGAACGTATCAGGCCACAATACATACAATCCGAATGATGCGTGGGGCACGCTTCCAGTTAATGTGCCATCGAGTCGATATCTGTGGATGGGATCTCGGTGGCTCAGGCTGCTGGAACCCCTACGCATGCGTCGAATGCGGGAAGAGATGAGTTATGCGGCGCGACACGGACGCATCTATCACCTCTGGTTTCATCCAGAGGACGTAGGTCTTGATATGGAGCGAAATCTTTCCTTTGTTCGGCGTGTGCTTGATCTCTTTGCTGGTATGCGCGAAAAAGGAGCAATCGAAAGCCTCAATATGAATGAGTTTGTTCAGAGGTTCGAACGGCCTGTACATGAAAGAAGTAGTGATAATGAATGCAACATGTTACAGCCACAGTCCGGAGGTTTCAAATGAAACTCTCAGACCGGTGCCGTCCATATTTCATCCGTTGTTTTGACGTGACGTGTGCGCTTGCTGGGCTGGTAGTGTTATCGCCGGTTCTTTGCTTTATCGCTGTTCTGATTCTATTGACCGATGGCTTGCCTTTGATCTTTCGCCAGAAGCGCGTCGGCAGATATGGTCAAGCGTTCCAGATATGGAAATTCCGGACTATGCGTGCCCACTCTACGGGCGCGCCGATTACAGCTTCGGGAGATAAGCGGATTACGCGAGTTGGCAGGGTTCTGAGAAAGTTCAAGCTCGACGAATTGCCACAGTTCTTTAATGTGCTCAGTGGTGAAATGAGTTTAATTGGTCCCAGGCCTGAAGTGCCGGAGTTTGTACGGCTGGACGACCCCCAATGGCGGGCTGTTCTCAGCGTCCGTCCCGGCATCACCGATCTCGCCACTCTTATGTGCCGGCATGAGGAGGAAATCCTGAGCACCTTGGCGGATCCCACCAAGGGTTACCGGGAGAAAATTCTGCCGGCCAAGTTACGTCTTAACCTTGAATACCAGCGCTCCAGAACGTTTTTACGAGATTTGAAATTGCTTTTGCTGACACTCCGTCTCAGTTTATTACCTATAAAGGTTGATCCGATTCGCCTAAATCGAATGTTTGGTTGTCACGGTGCTAATTCATGAAGAATAATTCCTTTATCCCCTTCCATGTGCCCTCTATCGGAGACGAGGAGGTACGAGAAGTTGAAGCGACATTGCGCTCAGGCTGGTTGACTACCGGGCCACGCACTGCGCAATTCGAGCGCGAGTTCGCCGCGTATGTGGAGGCACGGGGGGCGCTTGCCGTAAATTCGTGTACCTCGGGACTACATTTGGCGCTAGTAGCATTGGGCATTGGCCCGGGCGATGAGGTTATCACGACGCCGCTTACCTTTTGCGCGACCGTGCACAGCATCCTTCACGTAGGCGCAACGCCGGTGTTGGCTGACATCGGTTCGGACGGAAACATAGATCCAGCCCAAATCGAGCGCCGGATCACTGGACGGACCAGAGCCATCGTGCCTGTGCACCTGGGCGGGCTACCCTGCGAAATGGACGCTATCTGGAGTCTGGCGAAAAAGCGGAAAATCGCGGTCATTGAAGATGCCGCCCATGCTGTTGGAGCGCGCTATCGGAATCGCCCGATTGGAGCCGCTTCCTCGGGCAACCAGTTGGGAAGTGACGCCGTTGCTTTCAGCTTTTATGCCACGAAGAACCTGACGACCGGCGAGGGAGGAATGGTTACGGCCCGTTCTCCAATTCTGGCTAAGAAGATGAGGGAGTTGGCTCTGCACGGCACTACACAGGATGCATGGGAGCGTTATACCGAACGCGGCACGTGGTATTACGAAGTGGTCGCCGGCGGATTCAAATACAATCTCAGCGACATCCAGTCGGCTATTGGTATTCATCAATTGCGGAAATTGGATGAGTTTATTGACATACGAACGGAGTACGCGGACATGTACTACCGTGCGCTCGGCGACTTGGGGGAAATAGAGCTGCCGCCGGACAACCCGTGCTGTAAGCACGCCTGGCACCTTTATGCGATTCGATTGAACCTTGATAGATTGCGTATCGACCGGAAGGAATTCGTCATCGAGTTGCGTAAGCGCGGAATCGGAACCAGCGTTCACTTTATACCGATCCCACTCCACCCATTTTTTGCGAATTTAAATCTTGCCGGGCAAGAATGTCCAAAAACAATGGAGCTGTACCCACGAATAGTTTCCCTGCCTCTATATCCTGCAATGAGCGCAGAGCAGGTTGAGTATGTAGCCAATAGCGTGAAGGAGGTAATTGAATCGGCCAGGCGCGAGAAATATATGTCCGCGGCCTGCGTATCAGCCGTCGACGAGTAAAGACTCGTGCTGCGAACGAAAACGCCGCTTGATGATATGAGACCGAAAATGAGAAACGAGCCACATCCGTTGTGGAGGATTCCGTCGTGAAGGTATTCCAATTCTTGTGTGGCCGAGCGTGGGGCGGCGGCTGCGTGGTTGTGCTGGCCATTACGCGCGCACTGATTGCCCGTGGTGATGAGGTCTGGGTTCTCAGCTTTGACGATGAGACGGATCGACGGTTTCTGGAAATTGGCGCCCATCTGATCCGACCGCCTTTTTGGTTCCAGTCGATTAATCCGACGGATCTATTGCTGCTCGCTTACTTTGGGAGAGTCTGCAAAAAACAGAAGTTCGATCTGGTCGCAACTCATACATCGAAGGGCGGATTTTTAGGCCGGTTGGCAGCGCACATGGCTGGCGTTCCGCACATCGTACATCATGCTCACGGGTTTTCGTTCAACCGGCCGCTCAGCGGGCGGGCGACGCGGTTCTTCGTAGGCCTGGAGCGGTTTGCTGCCGCTAATGGTGATCTGATCATAGCGGTGAATGAGCAGCAACGTCGGATGGCCGTGGAACTAGGGGTCGAGAAAGCTGAGAAGACTTGCACTATTCACAACGGGATTGATCTTACCCCATTCAACCGACCCAATGGTACTGAGGCGCGACGCCGGCTCGGTTTCGATTCCTCGGCGCTACTAATAGGCGCCGTGGGGAGGCTGGCGGCACAAAAAGGCTTCCCCTATCTGATTCGGGCGATTCCTCGAGTGCTCCGGTCCGTACCGACGGCTCAGTTCATTATTGCGGGTGACGGAGAGCTTAAAGCCGAGCTAAAACAGGAAGCTCAGCGCGTCGGCGCCGCCGATCGTATCCACTTTATTGGATTCCAACATGATGTTCCCGGGTTATTGGCCGCGCTGGATATCTTTGTGCAACCGTCACTTTGGGAAGGACTCTCGATTTCGCTGATTGAAGCCCTCGCCGCCGGAAAGCCGATCGTCGCCACCGATATCGAAGGCAATAGAGAAGTCGTGGATAACGGAATCACGGGGTTGATTGTCCCTCCTGCGGACCCGGACGCCCTGGCAGATGCGCTGATCCTGCTGGCGCTGGACCGCGGTCGAGCCCGAACGTTGAGCGAGAACGCGAGATCGGCGGCGAATGAGAGATTTTCCGAGACACGCATGGTGACCGACATACTTGCCACCTATGACCGGGTAGTCGCGAGCGCCCCCGGCCGCGCAGTTCAGCAACCGATCTCACGTAACCCTGCCAGGGAGGTGGAAAACGTATGAGACACCGGCTTCGTGCATGGGTAGCAGACTTGATTTCTCATCTGGTTGTGGTAGCGGTCGCGCTCGCGGCTGCATTTGAGCTACGGTTCGACTTTGAGATGCCTGTTTCCGTGTTGCCCGCGTTCCAGCGGGCGCTGTTGCTGGCAATTATCATTAAAGCGCCCGTGTTTGAAGTCAGCGGGTTTTACCGGGGAATTAAACAATTTGCTGGTATCCCCGACCTGTTTAGAACGCTCGTCGGTAATGTCGTCGGCTCGTCGCTCCTATATGTGGCTGCGTGGTTTTGGATTGGCCCGGCAATCCCGAACTCAGTAATAGTGGCGGACGCAATCTTCTGCTTTGGCGGTACGACGCTCCTGCGCTTTGCAGTCAAAATCAGCAAAGAGTTCTTTGTACGTGGCACTCACTTCGGACGGCGTAAGGGGATTTTGATCTACGGCGCCGGAGCTGGCGGGACGGAATTGCTTCGCGAAATTCGTTCGGCTCCATCGGCGGGATATGAAGTGAAGGGCTTTCTCGATGATGATCCACGCAAGAAACGCGCACTAATTCTAGGAATTCCTGTTCTCGGCTGCGGCCGTGACGCAGCCTTCCTGGTGTCCCGCTTGAATCGATTGGAACCTGCGGTCGAAGAGATTATCATTGCAATGCCTTCTGCCACTGGGCGTCAGATGCAGGAGGCCTTAGCCAATTGCCGTGCCGCTCGCATTCCTTGTAAAACCATTCCAGGAGTCGGAGAATTGTTGCGTGGAACAGTCTTAAGCGCCCAAGTGCGAAACGTTTCCGTGTCTGACCTGCTGGGGCGGAAGCCTGTCCAGCTTGAGGAAACGCTTGTGCGGGAGCGAATTGCGGGCAGGACCGTAATGGTAACCGGTGCGGCGGGTTCCATTGGTTCCGAGATTTGCCGCCAAGTGGCGCGTTGCGGGCCTGCGCGGCTCATCATATTCGACCAAGCCGAGAGCGAACTTTTCCTGATCGAATCGGAACTCCGCGATAAACAGCCGGACTTCGAAGTGGTCACTGCCTTGGGTGACATCCGGAATTCCGCCAGGCTGTCGGAAATTTTCGAACGCTATGCTGTTGACTCGATTTTTCACGCTGCCGCTTACAAGCACGTTCCGATGATGGAGTCCCACGTCATTGAGGCTGTCAGCAACAACGTGATCGGAACGTGGAACGTTGTGAGGGAGGCGCGCCGTCACGGCGTAACGGACTTCCTTATGATCTCCTCCGACAAGGCGGTTAATCCGGCGAACATCATGGGCGCCACAAAACGAGTCTGTGAGCGGATTGTCTCGTCAACACCTCCCGACGGCCGAAGCACCAATTGCGTATCGGTTCGCTTTGGCAATGTGCTAGGAAGTAATGGCAGTGTTGTTCCAACCTTTCAGGCGCAGATCGCAGGCGGTGGTCCCGTACGCGTAACGCATCCGGAAATCCGCCGCTATTTTATGACGATCTCAGAGGCCGTGACTCTCGTCTTACATGCGTCCACTTTGGGAAAGGGGTCGGAAATTTTCGTACTGGACATGGGGGAGCCGGTTCGCATTGTCGATCTAGCGGAGAATCTCATTCGCCTGGCCGGCTTGGTGCCGTACGAGGATATCGATATCCAGTTCACCGGCTTGCGTCCAGGAGAGAAGTTGTTTGAAGAGATTACGACTGAGGGCGAAAACGTCGTTCCCACGTATCACGAGAAGATCAAGATTTTCGAAGAAGCCCCCCTGCCCTGGGAAGCTGTCGAACAATGGATCGGCCGTCTCAAGGTGCTGATCACCGCACGGCAGGAAAAGGCGCTGATTTCGCATCTCAAGATGCTGGTGCCAGAATATTCACAAGATGGATCGGATTCGGAACTGGCCGCGCGGCCGAGGCGCGATCTGGCATTTACGCGATAGCTGATCGGCGTGGACAAGATCGAGATCAACGCGGACCGCATCCGCGATACCAGGAATGGCCGCGGAGTCGCTATCTATGAGTGGCGGCTAACGAATCAAGTTTCTGCCCCAGTTCTCGCCGTGCATGTTCCAAGGCTTGTGGGTCCTGGGTCCAATTGGACCAGTCGCCAGCAACGGGGGCTATTATAGTTCTCGCCCAAGCGCCATAGCCCAGTTGGCTGAGCAATGAAATGTAGTCGTAGTCCTCCACTCCATCTCGGATCCATTTCAGTCTCATGGACGGAACAACGCCGCTTACTCCAATGGCGCCTCCCGGATAGACTAAAGCTCCTTCACCCGGATAGTTATTCGAGTTGAACTTGCCTTTTGTGTCGAGAGTTTTCCAGGGATCTGATGTCCATAAATCCACCCGCCAATATAGAATGCCTGAAAGATTCAAGCTTTGGCTGATAAATCCCGGTTGTATACGGAAGTTGATGGGCTTAAAATCCAGCTCCCACTTCGGCGAATAGCTGTCTTGTACCAGTGTTGTGTATGACCATACCGAATCGCCCTTAGTAATTGCCTTCGTGATATTCTCGCGATTGGATACGTAGGCCGTTGGCAAAATGGCCCAGATATCAACAGCTGAGTGACCCTTCCCTGGCGCGTCCTCCAATAGTTCCGGTGTTGGCGCCATTGTCACAAGGTTTTTCGCTCCAGCTTTATGCAACACGGTTCCCCATTGCCGAATTAGGGGGAAGAGGGCGGGGCAGCTTCCAACCTCGTCGGCTGAGTAGTCAACTATCTCCATTCCACGCGGCAATTTAGCGACAGCGGCGCGAACGGCTGCCAAAGAGGGAGCCGGCTGCATCGCGCAGTGAGAAACATCGGCTCCGCTCCAGAAGGGAAGGCCAACCAGATCCAACCCGGACGATTCGGCCAACTGTTTCACCGTCCCAGTAGATGTCAGCAGGGGAGAAATCTTGTTGCGGAGAAGAGTTTGTGCGATTGAAAGTTGATCTTGTTGCCACACCAGGAACGCCGACCGCAGTGTCGGTTTCGCCGGAAGCGCAAAAGTCCAGACATGTAGCGATACGTGGCCTTCAGCTGTACCCTGATCAGTGGTCGCCTTAAAGATCCCCGCATAGTCGCCTGGCTTTGTATCGCGCGAGATGAAGATGTCGGCCCACACCGGTTGATTCATTCCGGCGGGTACGGTAGACGGCAACAACGCGAGCGGGCTCGAGGGTTTGCGCCCTGTCGCGGGATCGATGAATGGAATCAATGCATCGGGATACGATCCTACACCTAGGGGCCGGTTCGATTTTTGCCAATCCGGGCTGCTCGAACTTACTTGTATGTAGTGTTCCCAGAATAACGTGATATTACTCGAAGGTATGCTGTGGCCGGTTTCTGTGGTCAGATCAGAGAAGGTTACCGTTGCGTGGGTCAGATTCTTGCCGGGAGGCGCGTGGATAATGATCTGAAATGATTCGTATTCGCCTCGAGCTGCGGATAATTGGGCGTGAGTACCTGCGCCAGGCGGTTCAGCCTGGGTGACACGGCTGAGACTCGCCGCCACCCAAACGGTGGGCCCATTTTGGGCCCATACCGTTGCGCCAAAAAGCAATAAAGCGAGTTTTGGCGCTGACATTCTGCTGGTATTCTAGCCCCAACATCGGGGTGGAGCATAGAGCAGCAGCGGGTGCTTTGTTCGTTATTGTACGGTCCAGCTGCCTAGCTGAGTGAAACTGCTAGCCCCTGCACCGTTATCGATCGCCCTCCCATATGAGCTTTTGGCGCCGGCAAACGATCCCGAAAAGGTGATTGGAATTGTGACGGTCAATAGTGACCCTGACCCGCTTGCCGTTACTCCCTGCGGATTGATGGAACACTGGCCATTTGCCAGCAATCCGGGGACTCCGGCAGGCGCGCCGTCCCAATTGAGCGTATCGTCGTGAGCGAGCCATAGCCAATTACCAGCGGCGTCGTAGTAGACCCAGCAAGCTCCAACTCCATTGAGCGATGAGTTAATCAGGAGATTTCCACCGGACAACTGTTGATATCCGTTCGGATCGTTGAGAGTCAGAGCGAAGGTCGTGGTCGTTCCTGCGCCCGAATTAGGAGTTACCGATGCGGCGCCCAACGGAGCCGAGGCTGGGACGGTCCAACTCCCTGAAGGTGCGAATGAGCTTGGCCCGCTCGCATCGATGGCTCTCAGGTAGATGGTCTTACCTCCGGTGAATCCGCTCTTGAATACGATAGGAACCTGAATTGTAAAACTGGTCCCGGATCCAGTTCCTGATAGGCCCGCTGCGTTGATTGAGCACTGGCTGTTTTGTAATGTGCTGGATGACCCGACAGCAGCGCTACTCCACGTAGATGCGTCGTCGCTTGCCAGCCACAGTGTTGGTCCGCTCAGGTCATAGTAAATCCAGCATGCTCCCAATCCGTTGGTGGACGTGTTGATGAGCGCATTGACGCCAGAAAGGCTCTGGTAACCCTGTGGATCAGCAAAGGCGAAGCTGAACGTCTGGCTTATGCCGGTGCCCGAGTTAGGACTCACGGATACTCCGCCGAGAGTCACGGAGGTCGTCGGAGTCACCGATGGTGCAGAGGGTGTGGTGGGCGGAGGGGGTGTGGTGGGCGGCGGAGGTGTGGTGGGCGGCGGAGGTGTACTGGGCGCAGAGGGCGCCGAGGTCACTGTCCAGCTACCGATAGGTGCGAATCCGCTGTTCGCCCCGTTGTTATCTATAGCCCGCAAATAAATCGTTTTGCCGCC
>CAZKQQ010000010.1:50415-61964 GCA_964554945.1 uncultured Solibacteraceae bacterium
AGGATGCTGTGAAGGTGATAGGAATCTGCAGCGTGAAGCTTGAGCCAGAGCCGCTTCCGGAAATACCAGTTCCCTGAATCGAGCATTGGCTGTTTTGCAGAGTGCTGGATGAGCCGGCGACCATGCTATTCCAATTGGAGGCGTCATCGCTTGCCAGCCATAATGTCTTACCCGCGACATCATAGTAGACCCAGCAGGCTCCGCTCCCGTTCGTCGACGTGTTGATCAGAGCATTGACACCAGCCAGACCCTGATATCCATTAGGGTCTGCGAATGAGAAGGTGAAGTTTTGACTAGCTCCGCTTCCGGAATTCGGGCTGGCAGACGTACCACCAAGTGAAACTGCTGAAACTGTTGGAGGTGGGGCAGCCACCGTCCAGCTTCCTGCAGAGGTGAATGCGCTCTTGGTGCCGCTGTTATCTATGGCGCGTAGGTATATCGTTTGTGATCCCGCAAAGGTAGTATTGAAAGTGATCGGAACTTGGACCGTGAGGGTGTTCCCGGATCCTGTTCCGGATACCCCGGCCGCGTTGATGGAGCATTGGCTGTTCTGAAGGGTTCCGTTAGACCCGGCCGCGGCGCTGCTCCATGTCGACGTATCATCGCTGGCCAGCCACAGGGTGGGCCCGCTCATGTCATAGTAAATCCAGCATGCGCCTGTTCCGTTGGTCGACGCGCTGATCAGCGCGTTTGCACCGGCGAGACTTTGATATCCGGCCGTGTCGGAAAATGTGAAAGTGAAGGTCTGGCTCAGCCCGCTGCCTGATGACGGAGATGCGGAAACGGGATTTGGTGTGCCCACAGTCGGTGTTGGTGTCGGCGCGGGAGTAGGAGCAGGAGTCGGTGCCGGCGTCGGAGTCGGTGTCGGCGTAGGAGTGGGCGTCGGTGTTGGGGTCGGAGTTGGGCTGGGAACAGGCGTGCCCGATCCACTGCCACCGCCCAGTTGGTCCAGTTGCTGGCCGAGTTGCTGCCGCGCATTCATGACTGCATTGGGATTGCGAGTCCAGTTGGTCCAGTCCGGGGCTACCGATTGTGCAACCTGCAAGGCCGATGAACCGGCTCCGGCCTGTTTGAGTAGGGCTACATATTCGTAGTCCTCCACGCCGTCACGAATCCATTTGAGTCTCATGGACGGCGCGACGCCTTGCAATCCAACCGCTTGGCCTGGATAAACCAGCGCACCCTCGCCCGGGTAATTGTTAGAACTGAAGGCGCCCGCATTGTTGACGTTGTGCCACTGATCCGACGACCAGTAATCGACTCTCCAGTACAACAGGCCCGTTAAATTCAGAGTTTGGCTAAGGAAGCCCGGCTGGATTCGAAAGTTGATCGGGTCGAAATCGATTTCCCACTTCGGCGTGTAGGGATCCTGTACCAGGGTTGTATACGACCAGACCGCGTCTCCTTTTTGTTGGGCCTGCTGGATCATACCTGCGGACCCGTTATACATGGACGAAAGCACAACCCAATAATCAACTGCTGAGCGGCCAGTTCCAGAACCATCATCGAGGAGCGCCGTGACCGGTGCCATCGTAACTAAGTTCTTTGCGCCCGCTTGATGTAGGTTGTATCCCCACTGTTTGACCATCGGGAAAAGGTTTGAGCAGCTGGTGATTTCGTCAGCCGAATAGTCGAATAACGATAATCCGGAATTCTGCTGCGCGACCGTCGATTGGATCTGCGAGATGCTCGGGGGGGCCGACATCGAACAGTTGGTCACGTCTGCCCCGCTCCAAAAGCCTAGATTTGTCGTTGCCAGGCCGAAATTGTTGATTAATCCCGCCTGATTCGATGGGCTCACGCTCAGGGGAGCAACTTTGTTGCGGAGCAGTTCCTGCTCTGCCGCGGCGGAGCTCCCGCCGAAAAACGCAAAGCTCGATTGGAGCGTCGGCCGGAGCGGCAGAGTAAAGTTCCAGACATACAGCGAAATCTGTCCGCTGGCGCTGCCCTGATTGCTGGTCACTGTAAACGTTCCGGAGTACTGCCCGGAAACCGCTGTCCGCGGCACAAACACATCCACCCAGATCGGTTGATTCGAGTTTCCCGATACGCTGAAAGGCACGGCTTGTAGCGAGCCACCCACAGGCGGTGCGCCGGTCGCGGGATCAATAAAAGGAATCAAGCCATCCGGATACCAGCCCGCGCCCATGGGCTGATTGGAGCCACCCCAATTGGGGCTCGCGGCGTTGACATATACATACTGCTCTCGGAACAACGCAATATTGCTGCTGCTGATAATCTGGCCGCCAGGGCCGCTCAGATTGGACACGCTGACGTTCACATTGCTTAAGCCGGACGATGCGGCCCGTACGATAATTTGAAACGATTCGTACTCGCCTTTCGCGGCCGACAACTGTGCTTGCGTTGCCGAGCCGGGGGCATCTCCCGTGCCGACCCGCTGCATGCTCGGCGCAACCCATATTGTCGGGCTCTGTGCCATAAGCCCAGTCGCCATAAGAAGATAACAGGGCGCTAATATAGCTAATTGATGTATTGATAGAGCAGGTGATCTGAACATAGATACAAACTCGATTCGGTTGGTGACCCGAGGGTCCCGTTATGGGTTTCGCAGGGTTAAGGCTTTCGCTTACTGAATCCTAGCGGTGCTGCTCAGGACCCAGCCCTGCACTTGGTCTTAAGAAAAGGCTGAAGGAGGATGCTTGAACTCGGCAAATTGGCCAAAAGAGATCATTGCATGCCTCACGAGAGCTTACTTTACTGGTTCGTGCGGTTCCGCTCAATTGGGAACTCGCCTTAGGTTGTCTGCATATTTCGCCTTAGCTCAACAGTTGATTGACAGACGATGGGTGGGGAAATCGGTTTAATCGTATCCCGCTGGCAACGCAGGGAATATTCCAGCTACGATCTCTGTTGACGTTGGTTAACACATGGATGGGAGAACGGGTGGGTAGTCTGTCCGACGGTCGTACGGTCAGGCTTATATAAGATGATGGACTTTTCCTGCCCAGGCAGAGTTCAGGCGCCCGATGGAACCCAGAGGATCCTGCGGCCGGGAGGCAGCGGATCGGTCGAGCGAGTTTTGAAATCGAAAGACTAGGTAGTGAGGTCTACGACGCTCTCGTTCGGGTAATTGAGCGCGAGCATGGTCAGGAGATAGTCCTTGATTTGTCTGGTCAGAAGAAAGTTCTGGCGGACGTGCTGGTATCCGTTCTCTCCCATGCGTTCTCGCAGTTTTCGATCGCGCAGAAGCTGTGAAATGCGGTTAGCCGCTCCTTCTGGCGAGTGAACTAGGTATCCGGTCACTCCGTTAATGACCTGGAGCTTGATTCCACCCACGGCTCCTCCGATTACTGGCTTCCGCTTCCAGAGGGCCTCGGCCACTGTCAGACCGAACCCTTCCTTAATGGACTTTTGTAGGATGATCGTCGAACCGCGTACCAATGCATTGATCTCCACGTCGCTAAACGGAGGCAGCAGCAACACATGAATGTCAGGGTCGCCTGATGCTGCTTCCTGCACCTCTGAAAGCACTTGTGCTCCCTCCGGGTCATCGGTGGCGCCGCCGCCTGCAAGAATGAGCTGGCAATCCTGCCGATTCTTCACCATCTTATATGCCCGGATCACTCCCAGCGGATCCTTGAGCCTGTCAAATCTCGAAATCTGCGTGACGATCGGCCGGTCCGGATCTACCTTGTATTTATTTAAAATCATCTCTACGCACGCTCGGTCCAACGGCTTGTTTTTATCGGCAATCGGATCGATGGACGGAGCGATTCGAAATTGTGGTATCGGCAATTGCTGGGCGAAGTCGGGCATTGAGAAAATTGCGGCATCATATCGAACGACATAATCCCGCAAGAAATTCCAAACATCCTGCTGCGGAGCCGAAACGTCAATATGACAGCGCCATACCCATTGCCGGCCGATTTCAGGTTTTCGCAAAATCAATCCGGCTGGCTGCGGATCATGAATGAACATCACGTCTCCAGTGAGGTCAGTTTCGCGAAGGTTCATCTCCGTATTCGCGCGAAAGATCTCAAACATCTGTTCCGAGATCTCTTCGGTGTGCCCATGAAGGGCATTATGGAAGGCCTTTGTCACATTATAGAAGGCCTGATCGCCCTTGATGACATCCCACCGAGCGTCTACGCCAAGTTCGCGCAGCAAGGGGATCAGCCGCGTCAGTATTTCCGCGACTCCTCCGCCAACAGACGTTGAGTTGATATGCTGCATCGTGCGGTTACGCACTCGCTCCGCTAGAACATGAAGTTCCTCAATTACTCCTGGCCCCACAATTTCCTGGTAATCCTGCAGCGTAACAGCCATGTTCACTTTCTTTGATATCTTCGCCCCAGCTTGACGATCTCCCCTTTGAGCTCATCCAGCGTCATCGCATAGGGATTCAGGTTGTCGATCTTGCGCGCCAGCTTTTCTTCGCCATGGATTTTCAGCCATTGGGAGAAATCGTTCGTGGCGTTGTTTAGGCGAAGTCGCGCTTCAAAAAAATGGAAATGCAGGCACGAGGCGCTGACCTGCTCGATCTGCGTGAATAGCTCCGGCACATTGTTCGCCACGAGCCCCGTCGGCATTATGAAACTCTTCGCCTCACAGAAATGAAATTGATCTCCAGGGGGGCAGTCCTGCCGCCGGTCCGCGCCGCTTTCCAGGTGCTGGTGAATCACCGCCAATAATTCTTCGCGGATCTCCCGGATCGAGGTAATCGAGAGCAAATCGACCGCCGCCAGCCTTTCCGCCAGCCGCTCTTCCTGCAAAGCCTGCGATACCCAGTTGGCGAAGTCATTATAAAATCTCGGCTTTTCAAAATGGTGGATCAAATAAAGATAGTGAGTGTGGTAAAAAATTGAGGAGCCCGATACCTCTGTGATGTGTTGTGCTAGCTCACGGATATTCTTGGCTCGCCGCCCCGTCAGGACGACCAGCCGCCTTTCGGTATGAAACCGGAATGCTTGATCAGGAGTTTCCGCCGTCAATGAATTCTCCTTTCTGACTGCCGAATATTTTGTTCCAGCTCATGATAAGAGTCGGCACACCATCGATCCAGACTCGATCCCGAACGTCGAATACACTTCGACCGCTGATGATTTACTTCTCGCGCCGGCTTCCCGGAGTGTTCAACGGATTCCAAGTGGACCGCTCCGATCGCTCACGTGTCGGGTCCTCGGCGATCAGCGTCGGATTTCCATCGCACCAAAGAAACACGGCAGGCTGGCGGCATCTCGGATAGTTTCCCGGAGCTCGCCAAATCTCGAGTCGAGCAATAATCGGTGCATTGACATGATGCGTTAAATACATTACACGCGAGGAATCGCGATTGTTCTCGCAAGCACGGTGCCATATTCCGGGTACTTTACGGAGGACACCGCGGTGCGAAGCACCATGCAAAGTTTTCGCACCTCGCACCGGGCTTGGCCTGGTTGCTTCAAGTAATTGTGCGGCAGGATCGACCTCAACTCGATCTTCGCCTCCTCACGTCGCCAGACGCGGCTGAAAAGAGTGCAGTTGCTCACCCTGAGCTGACTAGTTTTTTGCCGAACTGAACGGCCCGGTAAATGCATAATTGTGCACATAAAGTTCGTAGGAGGAACGAATGTCACGAATAGGGGCCGCCAGCTTTTTCATACTTGTAATGTCCGGTTCGTGTTTGCTCGCCCAGGAGAGTTCCCAGGGTCAGCAGAGTTTTCCGGTCGGCCAACCAGTGCCCGTCTATCGTGTAACGGTCGTCGAGCATGGGATTGACGCGATCAATTATCAGTACCGTGCTGCACCCACGAAGATCGAGTTTCGCGGAACCGTCCTGCTGTCGAATGCAAAGGGGGAAGCCACGGTACAGTCTCGTCCCGGGCACACCGATATTGATGCCCGCTTCCAGAAGCTCCCCGCGCCAACTCGGTTTGGCCGCGAATACCTCACTTATGTTCTATGGGCGATTAGTCCGGACGGTGGCTCTTATAATATCGGTGAGATCGTACCCGATGCTTCTGATCGCGCCGCCCTGCGCGTTACCACCGACTTGCAGACGTTTGGGATGATCGTCACCGCTGAACCTTATTCAACCGTCCGCCAGGCGAGCAATGTCGTCGTTTTGGAAAATCATGCTCGCCCTGACACCATTGGTAAGGTTCAGCAGATTCAGGCGAAGGCGGAACTGATGCCGCGGGGACAATACACATGGCAAGTTCAGGAGAACGCGGAGCCGGCGCCGAATGCGCCGAAAGTTTCGATGGACCGCTACGAAGCTCTGCTTCAGCTGTATCAGGCTCAGAATGCCGTCGGTATTGCGCAGGCCGCGAATGCGGAGCACTACGCGCCCGATGCTTTCGAAGCAGCGCAACGCGCGTTGAGTGAAGCCCAGCGGCTCAATGCAACCAAGGCCAATGGCAAGTTGGTGGTCCAGAGCGCCCGGCAGGCTGCCCAGCACGCCGAGGACGCCCGCCTGATTGCCGAACGCCGAAAGCAGGAAGACGAATTGACCGCGGCCCAGCGCGCCAAGGCGCAAGCCGAGGCCGAGGCGCGTCAGGCGCGGTCGGATGCTGCGGCTGCTCGCGAGCAAGCCGATCGTGGCGCCCGCGAATCCTCCAGTGGCGCCGTCCCCGCTCCGCCCACCTCCGCGCCTCTCAATCACGCGAATCGCGAGCCTCGCGAACCCGAGTTGCACAGTCGGTTGATCGAGCGCATTAATGGGTCATTTCAGGCGCAAGACACTCCGGCTGGAGTGGTGATCACCTTGCCCGATGCCTCTTTTGATGGGATCAACCTATTGACCAGCGTCTCTCAGAAATTTGCGCCCATAGCATCTATGCTGGCGTCCCAGCCTGGTATTCGTGTGAGTGTCCAGGCCTATACTGACGCCGGCGGCAATGAACTTCAGTCATGGGAGCGCGCACAGGCCGTCCGAAACATGCTGCTTAGTTCCGGGGTGGGTGCCAGACAGATCTCAATCGGAGGTTTGAGTGCACAGGCCAACCGGCGCGTCGAAATCGTGATATCCGACGGCTTGTAAAATGGGGCGCGTCAGGATGTAGAGGGTTCCTGACGCGCTTTAACGATGAACCGTTCAGGCGCCGAACCCACATAATAGAAGGGGTAGCAGGTCACCAGGGTCAATTCTGGTGCAGCTTTCGCGTCCAGCACGCTCACATTTCTGGGACCCACTATTTCGGTGGATTGTACGCGGTACGCATATCTGCCGCTCAAGGTCTCGAACAGAATCAAATCATTCCTACGCACCCGTCGCAGCGCTCGGAATAACGTATCACGGTGTCCCGCGATTCCTACGTTTCCAATCTGACCTGGCATGGCCGTGCCTGGGATATGGCCAAGCGCCACTCGAAGCGTATCTTCCTCAACTCCCTGCCGGACCATCGCCGTCAACCGAAGACGAGGTATCGTAAGTCGTCCAACCACGGCGTTGACCGCCAATGCTTGGCTCGGAGGCTGGCGGTCCTTTGAAACCTTTGGGCCGGCTCCTGCCGCACTGTCCGGCTTGGAAATGGCCTTCCTGTCTTCTTCAATTCCCAGCCACCGCTCGAGTTGAGTTTTCTTCTCACTCACGAAAGCGCCGACAGTAGCCGGCCGGCCTTCCATGTTCTGTTGAAAGGTCCATCCGTCCCAAGCCTGATAAATAGCCTTATCGGCATTTGACAACAGCCATAGGTCGACTCCTGCCAGCCCCGCAACAATCAGTGCCTTTTCAAGCCAGCTCCATTTCATGAATGCTCCTTCAGTAGCGGTAAGCGGCGCGGGTACGCGCATGCAGCGCCTTGTGACCCAAAGCGGTTACGTAGACTTGAATGCGTCGAAGCGCTTTTCCGTTCTCTTGCGGAATATACCCGATCGTATAGCGCGACCGAATATCCCTCGCGATTTTCCTGCAAGTTGGAATCATCGCTGCCGTGTCGGTCGGAAAGTAAGCCTGTCCCCCGCTGATTGCCGCCAACTTCTTAAGCACCCCAGGATTTCGATCGGGATCGTCTTCGTCAAAAAGACCGATAGTATAGATGGTTGCGAGGCTTCCCTCGACCGCGCCGATCATTTGCTCTCGCGTGTGCGTACTGGCATTGTCACCGCCATCGCTGATCACCACCAAGGTCTTCTTTTCGCGCCGTCCCTCTTTCAGCTGCTTGATTCCTGTGACTAGTGCGTCATTGAGCGCGGTCTTCCCTTCGGCCCGGCCCCGATAAAGAGCCGCGCGCAACTGGGTCAGGTTGCCGGAGAACAAATCTCTGTCCGGCAGCCCACGGCGCACCGTGTCATTAAAATTCAGAACGAAGATCTCATCCAGAGGGTTGCTCTCTCCTATGAAGATTTCCGCCGCCGTAAGCACCTCTGCGCGCTTCGGACTCATACTGCGGCTCTCGTCAACCAGGAGACCCACGGTTACGGGAACATCTGTATTATCAAAAACTGTGATGTGTTGCGATTGGCTGTTTTCAATGACTCGGAAACTCTCCTTGGGCAACCTGGACACCGGTGAACCATGTGCGTCCGTCACGCTAACGTCAAGTAAGACTAAACGTACGTCGCTGTGAATCGTATAGTTTGGTTCCTCAGAGTCCCGAGCCCCGTAACTCCGCTTCGAACACAACGAAGATGACGCGGCGCCGGCAAAAAGAAAAGTCGTTATTGCGCGACGCCGGTTCACCTCCGTTGTCTCCTCGCGATGCTCTTACACCAAACGTCTGATCCGTAGCAATCCGGCCAAGCCCAGCAGAATGGCGCCACTGAGGCCGATCATCGGATACGGGCTCGCAGTTTGAGGTAGTTCCGCGGGTCTGGTCTGCTCTTGAGGTTGCGTTTGAGCGCTCGGAGCCGGCGGTGCCGCTGGTGGAGCATTCTGGGCTACTTCGTTATTCTGCGCTACTTCATTCTGAGCTACTTGCGGCTGTGAGTTATCCGCTGCCGGCTCACGCGCAGCTTCGGGAGTCGCTTCCGGTGCGTTCGTCTGTGAGGTCACTGGCGGCGGAGCCGAGGCAGGCTCGGTCCTGGTAACCGTCGAACTCGGTGCTGTGGCTGTCGCCTGCAGCGTTAGTGGATGTTTCGGATATGTAAATTCCTGCCCAAAGTTATCTCCTGGATAGAACCATGCGCGCAGTGCACGTGCGGTTCCCGGAGGAGTTTCCCAGAACTGGAAACGGGAGTTCCCCGTGGGCTGTAACCGGTAGTTCGGGACTGCCATTACGGTATCAATGAGATGGGTTTGATTCGCATCATAAATTCGTACAATATGACGATTCGAGTTCGAGTCGGCCAGCATGAACACGTACTTGCCCGGGTCCAGCACCGTATCTGTCACCTGAACGGGTTCATTCACTGTAAGAATCGTTTTCTTGTTCCACTCGTCGGCTTGCGCGCGGGTACTGCCGATCCCACCCGCGATTCCGAGTCCGCATAACAATGCGAGAGCCGAACCCGAGTGACTTCGAAAGAACGACATCATCTTTGGTCTTCCTTTCTGGAAGCTCGCTTTGCATCGCGACGCTCCCGCTTTTGTTTAGCGCAGCTAGCGTGCCAAGGCGACCAAAGTACAGTGTCTTCAATTGTTTATCAAAGTAGCCATTCCGGCGCTGCGGAACTTTTTACCCGGCCGACAGTGCGCGTTCGTGTTGGACCGTCAAAAAGATGTCGTGAGCCGCCGTACGTTTAAGCACGCCGGCGGCGCGATCTGTCAGGGTAGGATTGTCGCAGTGCACTGATACGAGCGCGCCACCTCTCTCGATCTGCTTCTCGTATTCAGCAGCTCTCGACTCCGGCACGCCCCAAGCTATTAAGGCGGCCGCAACTCCTCCAAATGCTCCTAAACCTGCCAATGCCGCAGTAATAGGCCCGGCGGCAACCAGCGGTGCCATCCCTGGCCCCACTAACACTCCTGTCCCGATCAGCCAGCCCAATGCGCCGCCGATAATTGCGCCGGACGCAGCTCCTGCACACCGTCGCCGTAGTAGTCTTGTGGTTCGGCGTGTGGTGGTCCGTTTTTTGCTTCGCGGCTTCTCGGTGAACAGCACCGAAATGTTTGTATTCGGAAACCCGGCCCCCCGAAGTACATCTACACCATATTCCATCTTGGCCGGCGCCGGATACAGCCCCAGCACGACGGCGTATTTCTCCATCATCAATTCCTACCCTCTCCCTGCCGTGCCAGCGTTTATTTTGACGGCGGCTTCCTCGCCTAAGATGCGAACATGCCGGCTTTCCTCGGCGGCTGCTATTGCTGCCCACTCCGGCTCCGCCGGCTCTAGTCGAATCGCCGCCAGTTCGCCGATTAGGCTGCCGGCCCAACGAAACACATTGTTCTCCTTTACCACCGCGCGCATGCGTCGCATTCGCGCGCTCTTCTCCTCGGCCGGCATGGTCAGCGCCGTATGAATCAGGGCCGCCAATTCACTTGTATCGTATGGATTCACGATCAGAGCGTCGGCCAATTCATGACTCGCGCCGGTAAACCGGCTTAGAATTAATACACCCTGTTCGTCGTCCCGCGCTGCGACGTACTCCTTGGCGACCAGGTTCATGCCATCATGCAGAGCCGTCACTAAGCAAAAATCCGCAGCCTGATAATACTGTTGGATTTCGTCATGACTGTGGTGCCGGTTCAGGAAGATGATCGGTTTCCACGACCCGGTGCGGAACCGTCTGTTGATGCGCTCCGCTTCCTCTTCAACTTCTTCCATTAGATCTTGATATCGTTTGATATGCGTCCGGCTGGGCGCGCCGATTTGGACGAACGTCAGGTTCCCTCGATAGCTCGGATACTGATCGAGCAACCGCTCGATTCCCCGGAACCTCTCCTGAATTCCCTTGGTGTAATCGATGCGGTCGACGCCCAATCCCAGGAATGTCGGTTCGATGTTCAATTGTCCGAATATCGTCGAGCGGCTCTTGCGCGAAAGCCCATGCCGCCCTACGCCGTTGTTCTCTCCGCAGAACTCCACACTGATCGGAAACGGTCGTACTGCCGTAAGATGCTCATGCCGGTTGACCGCAAAATGCTCGCGGTCGATTCGCGATTCCAACGCTCGATCCACGCTCTCTAGAAAATTATTGCAGTGTGCCTGAATGTGGAATCCGATCAAGTCTGCGCCTAGCATCCCGTCCAGCAACTCACGCTGCCACGGGCAAATGCTGAAAGCTTCGGGGTTGGGCCATGGGATATGCCAGAAGATTGCCACTCGCGCGTCCGGCCGCTGCTCTTTTACCATTTGCGGCAATAGGGCGAAATGATAATCCTGCACGAGGACCACGGGGTCTCGCTCGCCCTCCATCTCGTCCAGCAGCGCCAACGCGAATTTCCGGTTGACTGCCCGGTAATACTCCCAATCGTCAGCCCGAAAAATAGGCCGCGTGTGCGCGATATGGCACAATGGCCACAAACCCTCGTTCGCAAATCCGAAATAAAAGCCTTCTTCTTCTTCCTTGCTCAGCCAGACCCGCCGCAGCGTATACTGCGGATGATCAGGCGGAACCCGAAGCCGGCCGCAGCCGTCCGCTGTCTCCCGATCTGCCGATCCTGTGCCTTGCGCGATCCATGTGCCGTCGCATGCTCTCAACACTGGTTCGAGAGCCGTCACCAG
>CAZKQQ010000010.1:61974-68639 GCA_964554945.1 uncultured Solibacteraceae bacterium
GTAATCGATCCGCCTTGGTATGCATGCTCGTACGGCTCGCGATTGGATATTGCAAACATCCGGCTTCCATTTAACTTGGTCTTTACTGAAACCCGCAGGCGCTCCGGGGTCCAGAGTGCTTGCGCGGTGTCGCGCAAACGCGCTTCTTCTTGGGCCGCTGCTCGAGCTTCATTTAAACTCGTTGCCAGCCGCGTTACTTCACTGGCGAGAGATTGGAACATTTCTTCTTTTGGAAGTTCGCCGTCAGGCGTTGCTTTTCCCGCCCGCAGATCCCGCAGCCACTGCGTCATTTTGTGCAGATGTTTTCCCAGACTCCATCGGATTACCAGAAGCGTGATCCCTACAATTAGCAAAGTCTGCGCGACGCTGGTCAACGCCTGCCGCCACACAGGCGCCCCTGTGTACGCTACATTGTGAAACACAGCCACAACCGCCAACAGGCCGTTCTGTGCAATGATCGGCAATGCCAGAACGTGCATTGGAGTGCCGGATTGCTTGTAGAATTGCCCATGGACATTCCTGGTTTGTAGAGATTGCACGACTGCCGCCGGTGTGCCACCCACTAATGGCGCTATGGTGGACGTGATCGCTATTGCCTTTCCGACCGCATCGTAGATGCCTATTCCGGCTAAGCGCTCGTGATTCTGAAATTGATCTACGAAGGCTTGCAAGTCCCGCGTAGACCCGCTTTGGAGGATCTGCTCCACGGACCGCTGCTGCGTTTCCGCGAGAATCAACGCCTGCCGCTGCACCTCATCTCGAAGAGTATGCACCTCCCAAGCCGCCTGGTACATGGAGAAGAGCATGGATACCGCGGCCACTCCACCTAGCAGGGAGAAGTTTAAGCGGCTACTGAGGTGCATCGAAAGTCCTCCAAGACCTGACATTTGCCCCATCAAAAGTTAGGGCAAACAATTGTTTCGATAAATGCCTTACGGGTGAAGCAACGTTAATGCCAGTTCGTTTAAATAACGGTCGAGGAGGAGATAACCGGAGATTGAACGTGCGAAAAAGCTCAACGGTACAACAGAGACGTATGAAGCAATACTCTCGAGCCGCCCGTCGCATACTGAAGCCGGGCGGCTCGCGGGTCAAAAGTTCATGCCGCCAGATTCCTCTCCTTGCTTCCGGCCGGTGCTCGGCGCCCGGGAGTAGGAGACCCCGGGATTTCCGCCGCCGCTGTCGAAGCTAAGGATGGCGGCAAGTAGGGCGAAGCTTCCGTCATTTGCAACATTGCATAGGCCGGTATTCCCTCCGCCTGTTTGGAGAAGGTCATCCGGCTCTCCGTCGGATCGAAATCCACCTTCACCCAGTCGCCGTCGCGTACTTGCCTGGTGGCGATTAGATTCGATAGCGGGTGCACGAGACTCCGATCGATAGCGCGGTTTAAATGTCGCGCGCCGTATCTCACATCCGTCCCTTCCTGTAGCAACTGATCTTTCGCGCCTTCCGTCAGTTCAAAAACAAAGGAGGCGGTGGTGGACGAGCTCAGGATCCGCTGTTGCAGGCGGCTCAACTCGAGCGCCAAAATTTTTCTTAGTTCCACCTGGCTCAGCGACTTGAATACGACTGTCTTGTCGATTCGATTCATGAATTCCGGGGTGAATTTTCGGCGCGCCGCGTCAATGCCTGCTCGGGTTATTTTGCGCGTCGTTCCTTCATCGACGTGCCCGGCGTTCCAAAGTCTCTCCGCTTCGTAGGACGCGAATCCGAGGTTCGGTTTTCCGATGGCTGCCATCTCCGACGCCCCCAGATTGCTGGTCATGAATATTAGGGCCCGCGAGAAGTCCACGCGTCGATTGTCCCCCAGCGTCAGGGTCGCTTTGTCGAGAATTCCCAGCAGCAGATTCCAAAGAGCGTCGCTCGCTTTTTCAATCTCGTCGAATAGAACGAAGCTGAGCTTGATCTTCTCCGTATGATACTGGTTGAGCATCTCCTGGCTTAGCAGCGGGTGTGTTTCGCGGTGCCCAAGGTAGCCAGGAGGTGAGCCGATCAGCTTCGCAATCTCATGACTATGCTGGAACTCAGCGCAATCCACCTTTAACATGGCGCGACCGTCCCCCACCAGGCACTCTGCGGTTGATTCCACCAGCCGGGTTTTTCCCGTGCCCGTCGGCCCTAGGAAAAGAAAATTCCCCACCGGCCTGTACGGGCTGTTCATCCCGGTCAAATATGTCTGGTATATATTCACGATCTGTTCGATCGCGTCGTCTTGTCCGATGATCCGCTTGTGCAGGCCCGCGTGTAGGCGCTCGGCGTCCTGACCGGTCTGTGTGGGATCCAATTTCTGATTCAATCGCACCATGTGACCCCCTTTCGTTTCCTCTTGGTTCACACTCCTTCTGGAGCAAGCGCGGTGCCAATGTAAATGGATGTCGGGTGTTAACCGCTTCACGTTTTATCCGATTGATGCTAAGGCTTCTTCTGATCCACCATACGGTCTTCGGCGACACTGTCCTCTACTTCGTTCGGATCCTCACATCACATGTTTAGATAGTGGCTGCTGACTTGCAATCGTCTGCACACGAGGAGGTGCTGAGCGATGCTGCTGCTGTTGATTCTGCTACTCATATTGCTGGCTGCTACAGTGCCGGCTTGGCCGTATAGCCGTGGCTGGGGTTATTATCCCAGCAGTGGCCTGGGACTGGTTGTTGTGGTCCTGGTTCTACTTATGCTAACGGGTCGTCTGTAACCAAGCTGTGGTTTGCGGCCGGGAGTTCGAATAACCGGCCGCAAGACTTTCGCGGGGAACTCATATGCCGAAATCGCCTCACAATCGGAACCCCCATCGATGGTCCAGGCGCGTTTCACAGACGAGCGATGCGCTTGATCGTGGTAACCGAGTTTTTACATCACGCGACCCCTCGAGGCATCGCGGGGTCTTTAAAACGTTCGGACAGACGCCAGTCGCCGGCGCGGCTCCTGCCGGGCCAGAAACGGATTCTCACGCGGTCCAAAGAAGAATTGCGCCACCTGTTTGGAAAGTGATATATGGATGAGCTTGATTTTAAACGCCATCTTCGTGACTTAGCTCACGGCCACCATCACCCGGAAGAGCACGATTGGAGTGGAGAGCCGCATACCGCCGCCCCAAACACTTCCCGCAAGAAGGCAGTTGCAAAACCCCCTGCTGCAAAGCGGGCTGCTGCAAAGCGGGCTGCTGCAAAGCGGGCTGCTGCAAAGCGCCCAGCTGTAAAACGGAAGTCGCCACGGGCCCACTAAGCTCGTGCACGAGGCGCACGTCTTTCTGCGGTGACGCAGGAAGATGAGTCAGGCTGCAAGGAGTCAGTATGAGGAGAGTCTTTAAAATCGGCGCAGTCTTGGCCCTGATTTGTGCTTCGGCATTGGCCGAAACATGGACTGGCATGTTGATCGACATCGCGTGCGCAGACCGAAAAAAAAACACCGACTGCATTCCGACGCCATCGACTGTGTCCTTTGGATTGAAAACAATAGCGAAGACCTTCAGGCTCGATTCCGTCGGTAACAAGAAAGCGGCGGAGGCCTTGCGCCACAACGGCGATAACGCCAACCGCGAAAAGGATCCGAACGCCCAAACCGAGGGTGTCACCGCTACGGTGACTGGCACGATTGCAGGGGATCAGATCCGCGTGGATTCCATCCAGCTGTATTAATCGGCTTTCGTGAGCTCAATAACTGACGGTTCGTCCTCCTTGGTACCAGGGTATTTAATTTGCAGTTGATCCCGGACATGCCCAGGCGGGATGTGTGCTTGCGTCGCTTGATCGTGCCATCGCTTCTCTTCGTTTTCCGCGGCCACGCGGCCGAGCTCGTTTCTCCTTCCCAGTATGAGGGCAAACCGATTGAGCAGGTTCAGTTTTCTCCTGAATCTCAGCCGGTAAAACGATCGGAGCTGGATCGGCTCCTCCGGTTGCGCATCGGCCAGCCGCTGCGCCTCGCCGACGTGCGTGAGACGATTAAGCAACTCTACCGTACCGGCGAATATTCCAATGTCGAGATTGACACTGCGGATAATGCCCGCGGCGTCGTGCTCGTGATCCGGACCACGGAACAATATTTTGTCGGTCCCGTCGAGGTCCGCGGAAAAGAAAGTGCCCCCCCCAATCATGGCCAGCTCGCTAGCGCCACCCGTCTGCAACTTGGTTATCCCTTCAACGATGACGATCTTCAGCAGGCCGTCACGAATATCAGAAATTTGCTTCAAAGGAACGGCTTGTACCTTGCCACGATCGATCCGAAAATCCAGCGCGACCCAGAGCATCAAGAAGTAGCCTTTACACTGCAGGTAGATCCTGGCAAGCGCGCGCGGTTCACTGAACCCGTCGTGCAGGGTGACACCAGGCTTCCTGTTCCCGAAGTCGCCAAATCTGCCAAATACAAAGGAATTATCCGCTGGAAGTTCGCGACTCAGGCCAACACTCAGAACGGTATCGAGAATATTCGCAGGAAATATGCGAAAAAAGAACGTCTGACCGCGTCCGTTTCGCTCGATCATACCGACTACCTCAAGGGCGACAATCGCGTTCGTCCAACCATCCAGGCGGCGGGGGGGCCAAAGGTCAAAATCGAAACCTCGGGTGCCAAAATCTCAAAAAGCAAGCTCCAGGACTATGTGCCCGTGTTCGACGAAGGCACTGTCAATCGCGACCTGCTGGTTGCCGGCGTTAGCAATCTGCGCGACTACTTTCAGACCCGCGGGTACTTCGATGTTCAGGTGGATTTTAATACCAAGAACATCAATCCCGATCTGGAGCAGATTCAATATGTGATCGGTTTAGGCGAACGGCATCGGCTGGTCCGTGTCGATCTTCGGGGGAACCATTACATCACCACCAAGGATCTCCGCGAGCATATGTTCCTGCAGCCGAAAGGCACGATTCGCCTTCGCCACGGCCGTTTCAGTGACGGTTTCGCCAAACGCGACGTCAATGCCCTGGAATCCTTGTACAAGGACAACGGCTTTCGTGATGTGAAAGTCACTATAACGCCACAAGATGATTATCTGGGAAAGAAAGGCGATGTCCGTGTTGTCGTCGCCATCGACGAAGGGCCTCAGTACACCGTCGCCAGCGTCTCGTTGAACGGTATTACACACCTTGATAAAGCGCAGATCACTGCGAAACTGGCGTCCGGTCCGGGCCAGCCCTTCAGCGAAACCAGTGTCTCACTAGACCGGACATTCATCTTGAATCAATACCATGACGCTGCCTATCCGGATGCCACGTTCGACTGGCGCATGACGCCCGGTCCTGGCCCGCGTCAGGTGACTCTACAGTACTTCATCATCGAAGGCGAGCCCCGCTACGTACGGGATGTGCTTTTCTCAGGCCTGCATAATACGCGGCGAAAACTGATCAATCGGAGTGTTCTGCTGAAGTCCGGTGATCCTCTGTCTTGGACCGACATGGGAGTAATGCAGCGTCGGCTTTATGACCTTGGTGTTTTCGATCGCGTCGATATGGGTATTCAGAACCCGAACGGAGACATCGAGAACAAATACGTCCTCTTTCACATGACTGAAGGCCATCGCTACTACGCGGGCGTAGGCTTCGGCGCCGAGTTTGCCCGCATTGGCGGCAACCAGTCCAGCCTTGACAACCCAGGGGGAGCGTCTGGATTTGCTCCGCGCGTCGACTTGGAACTCAGCCGGAATAATATGTTCGGGCTCGGCCACAGTCTCAACTTCAAGAGTCGCTATTCCACCTTGGATCGGCGCGCATCATTGGACTACTCAATCCCTCACTATCGCGATGTCGATGGCCGCAACATTACCATCACCGCCCTTTACGACAATACGCGCGATGTCCTCACGTTCGTCGGCCGGCGCCTCGAAGGGTCGGCTCAGCTTTCGAGGAAATTCGGTAAGGCCAACACTGCCCTGTTCCGTTATACCTGGCGCGACGTTCAGGTCGATCAGAGCACGCTCAAGATCAATCCCCTCCTGATCCCCCTGACGGCGCAACCCGCGCGCCTCGGCATCCTTTCCACAACTCTAGTTCAGGACCGCCGCGACGACCCTGTAAATGCCCATCGCGGCATCTATAATTCGCTGGATCTCGGATTAGTCGAACACTACTTCGGCGGTAATAAGAACTTCCTTCGTTTCCTCGGCCGCAACTCTTATTACAAAAGGATTTCCGGCGATATAGTAATCGCCAGCAATACCGAATTCGGCTGGATTCATCCTTTCAGCGTCACTCCGGGGGTCGATTCATTCAATTACATCCCTTTGCCGGAACGGTTCTTCGGCGGCGGCAGCACTTCTATGCGCGGCTTCCCCGACAACCAGGCCGGCCCTCGCGATCCTGTTACCGGATTCCCAATAGGAGGCAACGGCCTGTTCTTTCACGCTACCGAGCTGCGCTTTCCGCTCGCCGGAGACAATATGGAGGGCGTCTTCTTTCATGACATGGGGAATGTCTATTCCAGCGTCACTGCCATTTCGTTCCGTACTCACCAGAACGGGATTACTGACTTCGATTACATGGTCCACGCGGCCGGATTTGGCATCCGCTATCGGACGCCTGTCGGCCCCATCCGGGTCGATCTGGCGTACAGCATAAACCCGCCTACGTTTAACGGTCTTCAAGGCACCTATCAGCAGCTCCTCTTTAACACCGCCACACCGGCCATCCAGCATGTCAGCCATTTTCAATTTTTCTTTTCGATTGGACAGGCTTTTT
>CAZKQQ010000011.1:0-63354 GCA_964554945.1 uncultured Solibacteraceae bacterium
GTCTCCGATCTTGCCCATGTAGTCGTCCATCACCTGGTGGGTGACCTTTACATCCTCGAAGCCGTTCGATTGGTAGAGATTGGTGATCGATTGCTCGTCCTCGCTGAGAAAATTCCCGCTGTAGCGGCCATGCCGGAATTGCAGTAAGGATGCGGTCTGCAGAAACATTCGTTCCCGCAGGGTCGGGGTGTCGAAATAATGATTTCCTGCAATATCGATGCGAACTAATTTATGGCGCGAGCCGAGGTTGATGAGGTAGTCAATGGCCGCCTTGTCGTTCGTTACGCGCTGCTCCTTGAACTCGACTTGCGATTCGAAATACCCATCGCGCTGAAAAAAGTCGTGGAGATTGCGGGCTCCCTCGGCCAGCAGGTCATGATCAACCGCATGTTCTTCATAAATCGGTATGTACTTCCGCAAGTCTTTCTGTGAGACATTGGCGCCGATGGTGCGCACCTCGATTCTTGGACCGGCATCGATGCTCAGCGACGGCAGCGCGATCTGGGTCTCCGCGTCGTACATGACTTTATCCAGCGAGATTTTGGCCTCGAGGCGGTTATCCTTCTGGTAGAGTTTGCGTACGCCGTCCAATCCTTTTCGCATGCGCGTCTGGGTCATCGGCCGCCACGTGTTCAGCAGCCATCGCCGCCATTTCGTGGCGGCAATGATGCGGGGCGCATCTATTTTCAAGTCACCCTGCAGCACCGGTGTGGTCAAGCGGGCACGCGGGCCGCTGTCGACATTGAACTGGATATTCACCTGCTGGTAAGGCGAGTCATAGCTCAGCTCGGGCTCAACAATCGGCCGGAAAAGTCCGTTTTCCTGGAGCAGCCGGCGCTGGTTGGCGATCGCCTGCTGCAACTCGCCATCGCGAAAGGGTTGCCCGAGGTCAAGGGCCGCGGCATTCTCCAACTGCCCGGAATTGGGCGGATCGGAGATTTTTCCGGCCGTGTGGACGTTGCCGATAAACCAACTGTTCTTTGTCAGGAACCGAAGGATCACGCCGTTGCCGAACGGCTGGGCGTCCACCTGGATATCGGCGTAGCGGCCGGTCGCAAAGAGCCGGTCGATCGCGGCCCGCACGTCGGCAATGTGAAAGGGCTGACCGCGCTTGATAGGAAGAATTTGAAACAACTCCATCGCATCGACGGGCTGTTCCGGGGGAACGAACTGGATGTTGGCGATTTCCCTACCTTCGTATTTCTGGTATTGCGCCAGAAGGATGGCGGGCTGGGTAATCGCCCAAACGAAAATCAGGTAAGGAGAAAGGGCGAGCCGCGTTCGCACCATCCTCATGATAACGTAAGTTGTTCATAGCAACTTTGTTACCATCGAAGTGCAATGAACCAGGCGCAGCGCGAGCGCTATTCGCGACAAATCCTCTTTGCCGGCATAGGTGAAAAGGGCCAGGAAGCCCTGCTCCGCGCACGTGCCGCAATCGTCGGTTGCGGCGCGCTCGGCACATTCCACGCAGCGGCGCTGGCGCGGGCCGGCGTCGGATCGCTGACCATCATTGATCGCGACTACGTCGAACCCAGCAACTTGCAGCGGCAGTGGCTATTCGAAGAATCCGACGCCGCCGAAGCTCTGCCCAAAGCCGCGGCTGCCGAACGGCGCCTCGCCCTTATCAATCCTTCCGTGCGCGCACGCGGAGTGGTAGCGGACCTCACCGCTTCCAACGTGGCCGAGCTGGTGGGCGACGCGCAACTGATCCTCGACGGCACAGACAATTTCGATACGCGTTACCTGCTCAACGACTTTGCAGTCAGCCGGGGCGTCCCGTGGATCTATGGGGCGGCAGTGGGCAGCTACGGTCTGACCATGCCCGTCTTTCCCGACCGCACGGCATGCCTGCGCTGCGTTTACCCGGACCCTCCGGAGGGAGTACAGCCAACTTGCGATACGGCCGGCGTCTTGAATGTGATCACATCGCTGGTGGCGTCATACCAGGTTGGCGATGCTTTGAAAATCCTGAGCGGGCATCCCGAGCTTGTCCAACAGCAGATCACCACGGTAGATCTGTGGGAAGGGACCACGCGGCAGATCGAAATACCGTTGCGAGATCCGGACTGCCCCGCCTGCGGCCGCCGGGTGTTCCCCTATTTAGACGAATCGCGGCGGGCCCCGGCGCGGCTGTGCGGCAGAAATGCCGTTCAGATCCAGGAGCGCGTGCAAACGCTGGATTTAGCGGAATTAAAGTCCAAGCTCGAACGCCTCGGGGAAGTTCGCGCGAATGAGTTTGCTCTGCGATTTTTCGTCGCGCCTTACGAAATGACCGTGTTTCCCGACGGCCGAGCCATCATTAAGGGCACCAGCGACACGGGAGTGGCCCGCAGCCTTTATGCCCGGTATGTGGGTCAGTAGCCGAGTTGCTTTTCGACAACGTTGAGAAGCGGTTCCCGCTTGCGGTATCGTTCAAAGTTGTTCAAGAAGAAGCGCATGGCATCATCCAACCAATCCGGCGTATGATCGGCGCAATGAGGGGAAAGCAGGACATTCTCCATCTGGTAAAAGGGATGGCCCTCCGGCAAAGGTTCGGTATCGAATACGTCGAGCGCGGCGCCCTTGATCCGCTTTTCCGAGAGGGCGCGGATCATCGCCGCTTCGTCGATTACCGGACCGCGGCCTACGTTGATGATCACGGCGTTAGGTTTCATCGCTGCGAATTCCGCCTCGCCGATCAATCCTCGCGTATCGGCCGTGAGCGGCGCGGCCACCACGAGGTAATCGCACTGCGAGATCATGCTGATGCGGTCGGCGGGAGCGAAAATCTGGTTTACGAGCGGATCGGCATTATAAAGGAGGGGTCCGCGGCGGGTCATCCCGAACACGCGCATCCCCATATGGCGCACGCGGGTGGCCACGGCACGGCCAATGTCGCCATATCCGACGATTCCCACCGTCTGGCCGGAAATCTCGACCACGTTGAAAGGATCCCAGCGCCCTTCCATCTGGCTGCGGATCATCCGGCGGAAGTCTTTGGCGAAATAGAGGATGGCCGCCAGAACAAATTCGCCCAGAGAATGGCTGAAGACGCCGCTGCCATTGGTCAGGACGGCCGGGCTGGCCACAAGTTCCGGAAACAGCAGGTTGTCCAATCCTGCGGCCCGCGTATGGACCCACCGGACCCGCGGCGCCAGGTGAAAGACATCGCGCAAGAGTTTTCCCGAAAGCGACCATGCGAAAATCACAGTAGCGTCGGGGGCGGTTCGCTCGAAGGCTTCGGTTGTTTTGCCCACCGCGATACTGGTTTCGGGTGGGAGTTCCGCCAGTTTGCGCAATTGCGGCTCGGCCGGGTCGGCGAGCACCAAAACCGTTTCATTGTCCATTAGGAGAAAACTAGCACATGTTCGACCTCTCTCTCGAAGTACTCCGGGTAGTCGAGAACGCCGCCATCGCGTCCGCTCGCACGATGGGCATGGGAGACGCCAAGACGGCCGATCAGGCCGCCGTCGAAGCCATGCGGCAGTGCATGGATACGATTCCAATGGATGGAACCATCGTGATTGGAGAGGGCGAACGCGATGAAGCGCCCATGTTGTATATCGGCGAAAAAGTAGGCGCCCCCAACAACACGGCGCGGATCACGGTGGATATCGCCGTCGACCCGCTGGAGGGCACGAACCTGTGCGCCACGGGCGCGGCGGGAGCCATCACGGTGCTAGCGGCCTCTGAGAAAGGCGGCCTGCTGCACGCCCCCGATTGCTATATGGAAAAGATTATCGTGGGCCCGGCGGCCAAGGGCGCGGTCGATCTGGAAGCTCCGGTGAAGGACAATCTGAAGGCGATCGCGCGGCGCCTGCAGCGCGGAATCGATGACCTTGTGGTGGTGGTGCTCGACCGCGAGCGCCATAAGAAACTGATCCAGGAAATTCGCGATGCCGGCGCCCGCATCCGCCTGATTTCCGATGGCGACCTCTCGGCCGGCATCGCCGCCGCCGTGGCCGGCACCGGCGTCCATGCCGTGATGGGTTCGGGCGGCGCGCCCGAAGGAGTGCTGACTGCCGCCGCCCTCCGCTGCCTCAATGGCGAAATCCTCGCGCGCCTGGTTGTCAAAGACGATGCCCAGAAAGAGCGGATGCAGCAGATGGGGATTCACGACGTCACGCGAATTTACAACACGGCCGAACTGGCTCCCGGCCGCGCCCTGATCTTCGCGGCCTCCGGCGTCACCGACGGCAATCTTCTCCGCGGAGTCCGATTCACGGGAGACGGCATCCACACGCAATCCATTGTCATGACCACCTCGAAGCCAACCGTTCGCTTCATCGAAACCACGCATCTGGAGAACCGGCCCGATGTGAAGGTGCGGTTCCGCTAGCGCCATTTGCTTCTGATGACGGGGCTGCGTCAAACTGAAATTGCCTGAACTATGCCTGATATCTGCAGTTGCGGCGCGCAGTTGCCGGCGGACGCGCTATTCTGCCACAAATGCGGCAAGCCGCAGCGTCTCATGGCGGCCGTGGAACCGGAGATTGCTCCGGTAGCACCGACGCCTCCTCCGCCCAGTACGGCGCCGCCACAACCTTTACCCCTGAATTTCCACAACCCGGTCGCGGTCCGGATTGCGTTCGTGGTCGCGTTGGTAACGGCTCTACTGAGCTGGCTGCCATTGTTGAACATCGTCATGTGGGCGGGCGCAGGGTTCTTTGCCGTTTTTCTGTACCGGCGGCGCACGGGTTCTCTGCTCACCGTGCGGGCAGGCGTACAGATGGGATGGATTACCGGCGTGATGTCGTTCGCCATCACGATCGTATTCTTCACGGCAACAATTCTGCCGACGGCGCTATCGGGCGGCGTCGGGGCGCTGTTTCAGGCGCAATTCAAGAATGTCGCCGATCCCAATGTGCAGGAAGCGCTCAAGATGTTCGAGAGCGGGCCCGGCCTGGCGTTTCTACTGATGCTCACGCTGTTCATGCTATTCGTGTTCATCTGCGCGCTGAGCATTGCCGGAGGCGCGCTCGGGGCGAAAGTTATCGGGCACGACTAAGGCCGGCCGCCTTACGCCACGATCGCGGTGTGATAATACGCCGGTTCGTTGCCGGCCTTCCACTTGATGTTGCAGCCGAGGCTCGGGCGCTGCTCCCCATTCACCGGCTTGCCAGCGAGCACGGCCTCGAGCGCTGACCGAAGGTCCGCTCCAGTAACCGGCTTCCCATTGCTGGGGCGGCTGTCATCGAGCTGGCCCCGGTAGGCCAGCTTCCGCGAGGCGTCGAAGACGAAGAAATCCGGAGTGCATGCGGCTTTGTAGCTCTGGGCTACCGCCTGCGATTCATCGTAGAGCACCGGGAAGTGCAGACCCCATTCGGCGACCATCTGTTTCAAGCCTTCGGGCGAATCGTCGGCGGAGACCGCCGGATCGTTCGAGCTGATGGCCACGATGCCGAGATCCTTAGCTGCGTAATCATCGCCGAGGCGCGCCAGTTCCGATTTAACGTGTTTGACAAATGGGCAATGATGACAGATGAACATCACCAGCAGGGCTTTCTTGTTCTGAAAAGCGTTGAGCGATACGGTGCGGCCCGTCACTACGTCGGGCAGCGAAAACTCCGGGGCCTTGGTGCCCAGGTCAAGCATGGTGGAAGCAGTAGCTGGCATTAAAAATTTTCCCTCCAGTTTTTTATTTGATCACAACCGCGTTCGGGGGCGAGGCGATGCCGCCCTCCACGTTGAGCGGCGCGGAAACCAACATAAATTCATAACGCCGGTCGCGCGCGCAATCTTCGGCAAGCGGCGCCAATATGAACAGCTCACCGAGCGGCAGGCCCAGCAGCGGCAACGCGCGGTAGTGCAGCAGACCGTCATCGCCGAGATTCATGGGCAGCGGTTCGACACCGGGCGAATCCGTGGCGATCGCCGCCACGCGATTGTCCCAGAGCCACGCCACCATTTCGCGGCTTGGATCGATGCCAATCGATTTGATCTTGTCGAACGGCGCGATGGCCTCCTTCTGCTGCGGTGTACAACGCTCGTACGCTTCCATCCAGCCCGTGCGCACCAGCAGGACGGTTCCGGGCTTTAGAGTCGTGCCTTGCGCGCGCAGCGCGGCCTGCAATTCCTCCAGCGTATACGCGTCGCGCTCCAAGGGATTCACTGTCTGACCGTTGGCTTTGCGAAACCCGTACGCATCGATCAGCACGCCGCGCCCTACAAACCGGTCCGCCCACTGATGAATCCCCAGCCGGGCGTTGGCCTGGTTCCGGATCTCTTCCACCTTGACACCGCTATAAAAGGCGCCATGCCGGCCGTGTCCCACATGCGCGAGGCCGTCCCATTGGCTACCCTCCTGGGTATTGAATTGAACGATGTCGTCATGGGCCATGGGACCGAGCGGAATCACTTCGTGCTTCATGGCGGCTCGTCCGAACAAAGGAGGCTTCAGAGACCCGATCTTCGCATCCAGCCGGAAAACCTTTCCGGACTGTACCAGGCGCGCGGCCTCAACCACGCCGTCGGGAGTGAGGAAGTTCAGGCAGCCGAGCGCCTCATCTTCGAAAACACCCCAGGAGGATTCCGGCGGGGCGTCGGGCCGAATCGGAAGCTTGTCGAACGCAGGGATGTTGCTGAAGTTCAGTTTTTTCATGGAAGGAGCCAGTATACAATGGCCTCCATGGCACGCAGCCGCCGATCCTTCTTACAGGCCGCCGCCGCGGCCGGTCTCGCGCAGCGGATTGAGGCGCAGAACGCCGCCGCTAAGACCGTCGAGACACCGGTGTTGAACATTGCGTACGCGGAGAGCGGGCCCTCGCAGGGCTTTCCAGTCATTCTGCTCCACGGTTTTCCGGATGATGCGCATGCCTATGATGATGTAGCTCCACCTCTCGCGAAGGCGGGACACCGCGTCCTGGTGCCTTACCTGCGCGGCTATGGTCCGACTAAGTTCCGCGATGCAGCAACTCCTCGGATGGCGGAGCAGGCGGCCATCGGCCAGGATGTGCTCGATTTCGCAGACGCGCTGCGCCTTCCGCGATTTGCCGTAGCGGGCTATGACTGGGGCGGACGCGCCGCGGCCATCGCTGCCGCGCTTCACCCGGACCGTGTACGCGCACTGGTGCTGATGAGCGGCTATTCCATTCAGAATACGGTTGGCCCCTTCCGGCCCGGCCCACCCGAAGCGGAGGCGCGGGCCTGGTATCAGTGGTATTTCAATACGGAGCGCGGCCGCGCCGGGCTGGCCGCGAACCGGCGGCCTTTGTGCCGATTGTTGTGGCAGCAGTGGTCGCCGAGCTGGCACTTCACCGATGAAACCTACAACCAAACCGCGCCTTCCTTCGATAATCCGGATTTCGTTGATGTCGTGATTCACTCGTACCGGCACCGTATAGGCAACGCACCGGGCGAAGAGCGCTTCAAGACTGTGGAGCAGGAACTCGCGAAGCGGCCGAAGATCGAGGTCCCCACGATCCTGCTGTATGGCGGGGATGACATTCTCGGCCGGCCGTCATCCGAGATCACACCCACCGAGCGCCAATTGTTTCCATCGCTCGTAGCGCGACGGGTAATCCCTGGCGCCGGCCATTTTCTGCCGCGCGAAAAGCCGGACGCGCTGTCAGCCGCTCTGACGGAATTGTTGGCCCGGTAACAGAAGGCTCCGCATTGTGTTCCGCGCCAAGCGCGACGCGTGCCTCACGGCCGCAATGTCGCGATCACGCCGGCGTGGTCGGAAGCATCGGGCGGCGTGCCACCGGTAGCCGCGACCATCAACTCCGAACCGACAACCTGCATCCCTCGCTCGAAAAAGAGGTCAATCCGCTCGATTGGCGTGGCAGGCGCTACGAACGGCGGCGGGAACAGATCCTGCAGGTAATAAGGCCAGGTCAGGCCAGGGTCCGTGACTGCATGCGTTTGCGGCCACACCTCCATGTATCCGGAGGCCTGGATGAGCCCAGCCGTGGGCGTCGCATCCACAAAGTGACCGCCGTTCGCATCGGAGTTGAAATCTCCGCAGATCACAACGGGTGTTTGCGTATTGCGCAGCGCGCGGATCAACTCTTGAGCCTGCGCCACTTGTGCGGCGGTCGCCTCGGGAACTCCGGGAATAGGACTCGAGAGATGGGTCGTTATCAAACGGAAGTGCCGGTTCGCCATGTGGACTTCGGCGGAGATCCAGCCCGCGGAAATCGGCAATCCCGCGAAATTGAAGACGGTGTCGAACAAATTCGCGTGGACATCGGAGAGATGAAGCGCCGGCGGCCCCACGTCCGAGCGGACCAGCAGCGCGTTCCGATCCGTAAAGCGGACCGAACCGACCTGCTGGCCGGGTAGCGTTATGTCGTTTACGTTATTGAGCGAAACTACCTGATACGGCAGGCCAAGCTGAGCCAGCGCAGACTCCAGAAACTCGAGTTGATCAAGCACCACCGTCGCCGCAACCGGCGCAGTGAGATTGATCTCCCAGCGTGATACTTCTTGCAACGCTACCAGGTCGGGCTTGGTAGCCGCGATCTTTGCTGCCAGAACCTGGGCGCGCTGCGGTATGTTGCTTCCCTGAATTTCTTGAGCGGTGAGGTCCACCGCCTGAGCCACCGAAAGCGGAACCAGGTTGAGGGATGCCGCAACAATGTAGCTCTGATCGGTGCCGGCATCCATGTTCTGCGTCAGGATGGTTACCGTGCCCGCTCGATCCGCGGCGCGGATCCATCCGCCCCAAGCCAGTGAGAGAAGTACAAAGACTGCAAACCGATTGCGCATGAGATCTCCTGAAGATAAATTGCTGGCACCACCGCCAGCTTTACGGAAGGCCTCGAACGAGGATTTTACCACCGGGCACCCTCGCATCTATCCCTTCGTGCTCGTTGAACGCCGCTTGATCGCGGGCCGCCTTGCCGGAGCGGCAGCCGTGACGTTCGGCGCTCGCGCTACCTCCGAAAACCCTATCGGATTTGTGCGCCGAGGAAGCAGAGGGAACTCGGGGCTGACGCGTCGCCATGAGGCGGGCGCACGCGGCTGCCTCGGACGGTTTACCCAGGCGCCGGGACGGCTCGTTTCGATCGATCACCGCGGCGATGTCGCAACCGGCGACGCGCCCTCGGGCTATCGGGCGCGAGACGGCATCGCGTGTGTTCGTTCGATCTGGCTCTTCAGATAGTCGACGACGCGTTCAAACGGATTGAAGCCGAACGCCTCTCCAATCGGCAGGCGCAGGTTCGAATTCGCGTTTACATCGTAAAAGACCAGCTTGCCATCGACTGCCTCAAGATACTCGATTCCAGCGACGTCGAGACCGCCGGCTGCCATGATCTTGCGGCCAATCTCGACCGCCGCCGCGGGCACTTGCTTATAGGGATGAAACTCCACTGGTTTGGCCGATGCTGCCGGAACGGCGCACTGGGACTCACCGCCATCCGGGTTGCATACTTCCGACGGGCACAGATTGAAAGCGCCGTTCGATATCACCCGCATCGCGTACAGCAGCTCGCCGCCCAGGAATTCCATTCGAACAATGCCCTGGGCCGGCTCCACAGGAAAATATTCCTGCAGCAGTAAAAGGTTGTCGGGCAGCCACAGGTTGGGTTGGTCCCGAAGAAGCCGCCGAAACTCTTCGTCCGAATGCAGCAGATACATTCGCGCGCCGCTACCACCCTGCTCGGGCTTGAGTAATGCAGGCCAGCCGCCTGTCCAGTGCGCCAATGCCGTTTCCGGATCATTGAAGACCAATGAGCGGGGATGCGGAACTTCTATTTTCGCCAACAACGCGGCCTGCGCCGACTTACTGAGTTCCAGCAGGAATGCGCGCGAGCCGTTCAGCACCCGTGCGCCTCTCAATTCCAGCGCACGCATCAGCGACAACGCGAGCGGGACCGCCCGGGTGTTGCCCCGCAAATACGCACTGGGGCTTGCCTGATTAAAATAGACCGCGGCCTCCGGCAAGGCGTCGGGATCAAAGGCCGCCCGCTTCAGATCGAACGCGGCAAAGCGAATTCCGCTGTTTTCGAGAGCAGCCCACAGCGGCTTCTGCCATTCCGGATGTTCGAACAGCACTACCACGTCAGTTCCCATGCTTCTCCTAATATAGGCACACTGATCTTGTCTGGCTGGGGCGCAAGGACAATTACGCGCCCCGGTAACCCCCGGGACGTATGGGCCTTCAACCCGGGGCTTTCCGGCTTTCCCCGGAACCCGGCATGGAATACTGTCGAATCAGGCTGGCCGGATAGCAGCGCCGATAGGACCGGGGTCCTGACCGGAGTACGCTAGCTGCCTGGCCGGCCCTCAGATCGGCTGGCTAACTGGCCTGTTCCCAGGGGCTTTCAGAGAGAGTTCTAAGCCGCTCACTCTTTGCGAATTCGATTGCATCGATCAGCCGCAACACCGAGCCCGCATTACGCCGCGGAAGCCGCACAGAGATAGAAGCGCCCGCCGAAGCAATCTGAACCACACTGAAACGGGTCAGGACATAACACAGGATCAGGACGAGCCCCGAAATTGCAATTCCGAGGGCGCTGTCACGATCAATCTTGTGATATTGCGCCGTAATCGCGACCCCGGCGATCAGCGCGATACCGACGAGGAGCAGCCAGGTTTTCGCCACACGCTCCACAGCGATGGAGCACACTTGTTCGAGCATGATGCTGGTGAAATCTCGGTCCGTTCCTTCACGGATTCGATGGGTCGTCAGAATCAAGCCATCCAACCGGTCAATCACCCGTTCCCCTGCGAGAAGCGTCACGGCTTCAATTGTGCGGATCACCGCCCCACCGGTCAACGCTCGAGTTGGTTAACCGCCTGGGAGCAGGTATCCCACATTCCGGTTTTTCGTAAAGGACTCGCCCGAGGAGCAAGTCGATAGTCTGCAAACGGGAAAGCAGGCAGAGCCTCCATAAACTCTGCCCGCCGGAGGTTGACCCGCCGTATCGGGTCACTTTCAAGAATACGCGGGGACATGGAGCATTCAATCCTCGCAAAGGTTATGCGAATAGCGTTGACGAAACTACGCGTCGATGAGCGGATGACGTTCGAGGAGTTACAGTCCGGCAAGCTGGTTCAGCGCGTAGTCAACTATCGTGAGTAGGATCGAGCCAATGACGGCGGGAAGGCATCCGTTTACACGGAAGCCGGGAACAATCGCCGAGGCAAGCTTCAACATCAATCCATTGATCAGAAAGGAAACGATACCCAGGGTGACGATGATAAATGGCAGCAGAAGGATTTTGAGGATCAATCCGACCGTCGCGCTGACCAGACCGATCACCAGCGCCGCAATCAAGGCGGCCCCGAAACCATCTACCTGAATCCCCGGAAGGATGTGAGCGACGATGAACAGAGCCACGCCGCTGAGTATCCAGTGAAGAATCCAGTAGCGCACTTCTCTTAGAATACGCCAACGGGCACGCGGTGCTCAGGCCAGTTCCCGGTATCGGAAGCAACTCACCAGGTGATCGTTTACCATGCCGGTGGCCTGCATGAAGGCGTAGCAGATTGTCGAACCCACGAATGTGAAGCCGCGCTTGCGGAGGTCCCGGCTCATGGCGTCGGACTCCTCCGTGCGCGCCGGAACCTGATTGAGGCGCCGCCAGCGGTTGCGCCGCTTGCTCCCGCCGACAAATCCCCATATGTACTGATCAAAGGTGCCGAATTCCTTCTGAATCTTCAGGAACGCCTGCGCGTTCTGAACGGCGCTCCGGACTTTCAAGCGGTTGCGCACGATCCCCTCATTCACCAGCAATTGCGCGATGCGGGTTTCGTCGTAACGGGCCACTTTGCAGGGATTAAAACGATCGAAGGCGCGGCGATAGGCGGCCCGCTTGTTGAGAATGGTCGACCAGCTTAAACCGGCCTGCGCCCCTTCGAGCACCAGGAACTCGAACAGGACGCGGTCGTCGTGCTGCGGAACGCCCCACTCGGCGTCATGATAGGAAATCGATAATGGATCGCGCGCCCAGGCGCATCGTGAGAGGGAAGCTTCCGGAGGCATGGAAAGCATCCATGATACTGCGCGGCGTCTCTTTGTCGTTGGCGGTGCCGCCGAACGAGTGCAGCCAGAACCGGACCAGGCGCACAGCCCGGCGCCGGAAATTGCGTCTGTCCCCTTTTTGGTAAAGTGGTCCATTGAGATGAGAGCCTCGGTTCCAGCAAAAACTTCCGGCCAAGCGTTGGGAGCGGAGATTCAAGGCGTGGACCTGAGGAACCTCCCTCCGGACGATTTCGCAGCGATCCATCGCGTATGGCTCGATCATCTCGTGGTGCTCCTTCGCGGCCAGCAACTCACGGACGATGACCTCATCCGGTTCAGCCGCCGCTTCGGGGACCTCGATTGGGCGCCGGTGCAGGAAACGGGGCGGCGGTTTGTGGATGGGCATCCGGAAATCTATGTCGTCTCCAATGTGATTGAGAACGGCGCGCCCATTGGCAGTCTCGGCGCCGGCGAAGCGGTGTGGCACACTGATATGTCCTACCTCGCAATGCCGCCCAAGGCGAGCATGCTGTATGCGCTGGAAACTCCGCCGGCGGGTGGCAATACCTATTTCTGCAACATGTATGCCGCTTACGAAGCGCTGCCCGCGGCACTTCGGCAGAGGATCTCCGGCCTCACGTTGAAGCACGACGCAACTTATAACAGCGGCGGGTATGTGCGGCAAGGCATGGCTGCGGTCGATGACCCGGTGAACTCGGCGGGAGTATATCATCCACTGGTCACGACGCATCCCGAGACGGGACGGCGGGCCTTGTATCTCGGGCGCCGCCGTAATGCGTACATCGCCGGGCTTCCGCTGGCTGAATCCGAGGCGCTGTTGGATGAACTCTGGCAGTACGCAACACGTGACGAACACGCCTGGACTCATCAATGGCAGCCCGGCGACCTGGTGTTATGGGACAATCGCTGCACCATGCACCGGCGCGACTCGTTTGAACCGACCTCCCGCCGGATTCTGCACCGCACTCAGATCAAGGGCGAGACGCGCCCTTCCGCGTGACGACTGCCCAACAACCTTCGAAGCAAACGCGAGCGAGGCTCGGGTTGAGCGCTCCCCAGATGGTTCTGGCGCTGCTCTGCCTGATGTACATGATCCTCTTTATCAATCGGGTCAGCATTTCGACGACCGCGCCGCTGATGAAGACCGACCTGGGGCTTAGCAACGCCCAGCTCGGGCTCGCGTTCTCTGCTTTCGCCATTCCATACGCTGTGTTCCAACTATTCGGCGGATGGGTGGGCGATCTCCTGGGTCCGCGGATCACATTGGCCGCATGCTGTGCCATTGTTACGGCGGCCACTGTGCTCACCGGCGCAACCGGCGGCTTCCTGTCGTTGTTCGCGGCGCGGCTCGCATTGGGATTCGGCGAAGGCGCGGCGTTCCCCACGGCCACACGCGCGATGTCGAGTTGGACGCCGGTAGGAAGCTGGGGCTTCGCCCAAGGGATCACACACTCGTTTTCCCGAATCGGGAACGCGCTGACGCCGGCGCTGGTAGCCGCCCTCCTCGCATTTGTAACGTGGCGTATTTCCTTCGTAATCCTCGGATCGACGACGCTGATCTGGCTGCTGGTGTGGGCATGGTATTTTCGCAACGATCCACGGGAGCACAGCGCTGTCACCGAAGCCGAAGTGGCGAAACTTCCGGAGCGGAGAGAGACCCGCCGCCAGATGATCCCGTGGCTGCGCCTGGCGCGATGCATTCTGCCGGTAACAATTGTGGACTTCTGTTACGGCTGGACGTTATGGCTTTTCCTGAGCTGGATTCCTTCCTTTTTTCTGGAAAACTATCATCTCAATCTGCAGACCTCGGCAATGTTTTCCGCGGGCGTGCTATTCGCCGGCGTCATCGGTGACACCATGGGCGGGGTTGTGAGCGACCGCCTGCTCCACAAAACCGGTAGTCTGGTGGTCGCGCGCCGCTCCGTGATTGTCGCCGGTTTCCTGGGGGCGTTCGTCTTCCTGCTGCCGGTGATTCTGGTTCACAATCTGACTGTCGCGGCGGCCGGCCTCACGATGGCATTCTTTTTCGCAGAGCTGATCGTGGCGCCGATCTGGTCGGTCCCGATGGATATCGCGCCGCGGTACGCCGGCACGGCCAGCGGCATGATGAATTTTGGTTTCGGCGTCGCGGGCCTGATTTCGCCCTCGAGTTTCGGTTACCTGGTAGACCGCACCGGCAGTTGGGTTATCCCGCTCATCGGTTCGGTCGTATTGCTGCTGCTAGGCGCTGCGCTGGCCATGCGCCTCCGCCCCGACATCCCGTTCGAACAATAGGGACAGACGACGTCTGTCCCCACTTTCAGGAAACCGTCAGCTCCACCCAGCCGGGCAGGGTGGCGGGCTTGTTGTTCAGGAACACGATCCGCCGCGTCTTGGGGAAAGGCAGGTTCGACGACAGCGCGCGGTTGTAGAGCGCGAATTGCTGCAGGATCTGACGATAGTCGGGGTTAGTCGTGTCCAGCCACGAACTCTTCGCCAGCAGACCGCCGCCCCAGCCAAGGACCAGCAGACACGATCCTCGCTCGCGCGCTTGCGCCAGGCGCTGCTCCAATTCTTCCAGGCTTTTATCCAGCAGACCAAGACCGGCCATCGCAGCGTATTGTCGCTGTAACGCCAACAGACCGGCGGCGTATATATTGGCGGATTCGAACACTTTCGCGCGATTGAGCGATTCCGGCCAGCGTACCTGCCGCCGCACTTCCGGTTCGAGAAAGAAATTCTTCTCGCTCCAGTCACCTTCGAAAGCGGCTCCGGGAGGCGCCATCTCCGCGAATGCGGGCGTGCTCTCGTCCGGACGCGCTCCGTCCACCGCGCCGCGCGGGCTCTGCTTCCAGCCAAGGCCGTACTGCCCGCCGCGAGGCTGCAGGGTTGACGTGCGCAAAAGGTAGACTTTGAATTGTCCGACGGGCACTGTCGCCGAATCGCCCGCGCTCACAAAACGCATTCGGCTGACACCGGCAGCACCGAGGGCGTGGTCTTCGACAATTTCGGCAGGACGGCGCGGCACCCGCTCACCCTTGACGCGTTGCAGCACTTCCTGCAGCATGCCGTCCCGCCAATTCGCGAATAACATGCCGGTACGGAGCGCACCCTTAAGCGCCGTAGCGGGCAAATATGGTCCCGACGCGCCGGAGGCAAATGTGGGAATGTGTAGGCTCTCGCCCGCGGCCCGGTTCCAATAGGCGGAGTACGCCGCGTTCTCGAATGGAATCCGGCGGCCGGCAAAATTCTGCGCAAATCCGCCCCACGAGGCAAAGTCGAGCTTGTCCGCCTTCTTAAGCTGCGCCAGATAACCTTCCAGCCGCGGCCCTTTGGCCAACAGACGAAAGATGCGCCACTGATCGAGAACATTAACGTGGTCCTTCCAGACCATGTAGTCGATCGGCGCCAGCTTGCGGCCATCGCCAACCAGCACTGGCGTGAGGCACGTGACGCGGTACCGCACTCAGCTCACCTCCGGCAGCGGAATCGAAAGCGCAAAACCTGCGCGAAATACCGGATGGGCAAAGCCGTCGGGCGCCACATCGGGAGCAGCGCCGCGCAGCGCGGCGCCCGAGTAGAGCACCGATCCCTCCGCCACCATCTGAATGTATTTCTTCAACTCGCCGGAGCCCGCCGCACTCTCGACGCGGCCGCCGCGTTCCATGACGCTATAACTGCCGCGCGCCCAATCGACCGAATCCGCGCTTGACGGCGTGAATAAGGAAAGCAGCCATTGGGCGTGGGGCGCGGCGCCGCTCGGTCCAACCTCCAGAATCATTTCGGGCAACTGACCGTCGGTGAACTCAGGAGCCTCGGAGCGACCCCACCCGCGCGACCGCTCGCCGCCAAAACCACTGTCGGCCAGCCACCGAAACGCGGCTTTTAGCCGATCCGCCCACTGGTCGCGCGCGGCATCATCGGCGAATGAAATCACGGTCCACAAACCGGCGCCGGAACGAAATTCGAGACACCCGGTGGAATGACGCTCCGTGGACCCCGCCAGACGGTCGACCGCCACATTCCAGCGAATTCCGGTGCGAAAGGGGCCGGAACGCCCGGCCGGCACCAGGCAGCCGCTCGGGCCGTCAATCGACCATTGGTTTTCGTCAAGCGCCGCGCCGGCCAGCAGCGAAGACACGATGCCCAGCGGCACAAAACGCGCGCTCTTCCACCGCACCCGCGCGGCCAGCAACGCAGGCGTTGCCGGAGGCCACAAGGTCCGCGGCGGCACCACGAATCCAATCTCTTCGATGAATGGAAAGCACGAACTGAAACACACCGCCGGCGTGCTATTGCGCGCAGTCGCGTCCAGCCACTCCTCCAGCGCTCCGAGGCGTCCCAACGCGGCCGTTACCGCCGAATACAGGGAATCACTGTGATAGATGAAATCTACCTGGTTGCGGGCGCCGGAGTCCGGACCAATGCGCCAAGGTCCGGTCGGCCGCAACTTCACGACCAACCCCGGGTTCATGCCTCCTCTTTAATAAAACCGAAGGCAGATTCATTCACCGCGGTCTGAATGGCTCCGAGCGTGGCGCCGGAGGCAATCTCTTTTTCCGCGGCTCCGCTGGCATAGTAGTTCTTGCCGCGCCACACCAGACGCAGGGTGGAAAAGCTAACGCGGCCGCTGCCGCGCGAGCCGCCTCCGCCCAGTGAATCGTCTTCGAGCAGCCGCAACCCCTCGAGCACACGCAAGAACAGCGGCGCATCTTCGTCGCACAGCACATCCATGACAAAACGTGTTTTAAAGCGCGCGCCGGCCGGCACGCGTTCCAACGTGCGGGGATTGGCTTGTGATGTGATCCGGTCGATCGCGTTCTCGCTCTTGACTTCCGTGAGTTCGTCGTCGAGGTTTTCGCGCATCTGCGCCGTAATGCTCTCCGGTTCGAGAGGCGCGTCAAACACCGCCAGACGCGCGGGAGTGGCCAGTGTGGTTTCGAGCGTCTCGCCCTGCACACGCTCCATTCGGCCGGGATTGCGGCCGAACAGCAGGCAGATGTCATCGTCAGGACGGTCGCTCTGATGGATGCGGACTTCCTGGCCTTTGCGGCGCGATAAGTACACCAGCTCATTCGGCACGGCGAGTCCCGAGGACTGTTCGAGTAACGAGCGGATCTTGCCGCGCAGGGAACTGCCCGGCACATACGGGCGGCCGAACGCGTCCTTCACCACGGGATTGTCCGATCCGCCAATCTCCAGCGAGCCTTTGCCCGCGCCAACGTGCAGGCCGGTCTCGCAATGCAACTCGCCTTCCAGTATCAGTTTTCCGATCAGCTTCAACTCAGTTTGGGCAGTATGAGCGCTCATTGTTTACTCGTTGTAAGCCACGATGGCTTCAAAAAGATCCTTAAACCGTTCGTAGCCACGGCTGTCGTTCTTGCGCGTGACTTGCAGCAGAAGTTTCTCCAACTGGTCGAGGCTGCGCAATCCGTGCCGCGCAATCGTATAGGCCAGCCGCGCGCGCAGCATGACAAATTCGTGCTGACGTTCGTTTTCAGGCGCGCGGACAGCGCGCCGGACGGCGCTGTACAAACGGCGCAACTGGGTCTTGGTGCCCGAATCCATGTCGCGCATACGGCTGACGATGGAGTGGGCCTGGTTGTCGAGGTATAGGCTGTCGCTGATCAGCTTCTCCAGCTCAATTTCCGGCGGCCCTTCGGGGCGCCCCCGGTCGAAGCCGCGGCGATCCCCGCGCTCTCCTCGATCCCCGCCGCCCTCGCGCGGAGGACCACCCTGGGGCCGGCCTTCCCGTTGGGGCCGGTTCTCCCGGTTCGGGCGCTGTTGCTCTTGCGTCATTTGGTTATCCTTCTGTTACCAGTCTGGCCCATTCCAAAGCCACCAAGCCGGCGGGCCGCAGCTTGACTTCAGCCGATTTGCGTCCCACCAGCTCATTAATCAGGTGCGCTCTCAGCTTCTGAAACTCGCGATCGCGCGTGCCGCTCAGGATGCGGTTGAAGCGGCGTTGAAACCGCCAGGTGCGCTGCACTTCGGCGCCCGATTCCCCATAGGCCTGATGGCGGTAAATGCTTCGCAGTTGATACAGGAACTGCCGGGACATCCTGAAATCGTGGATGAGCCTGGTAACTGTGTCCTTAAGTTCCGCGGCGTCGTTCAAGTGACGCCACTCCAGAATCCGTCCCAATAAATAGATGCAGTCCTTATCGGAGGACTTGGCCAGGTCGAGATTGCGCCCAGCCTCTTCGAATACGGCCGCGAGCGGCGTGTAGGTTTCCGGCGCCAGTGCGATGGCCATCGAAATCGTTTTGCCTTCGGCTCCCGGATACTCTTTCAGATTCTCTTCCGTAAAGCGATGAAACAGCCGTTGCACTTCGCGCGCCAGGGCGATCAGCGCGTCCCAGGAGCCGTAGACGGCGAAATCGTCTCCGCCCGCGTACAGAATGCTGACTTTACGCCAGAATTCCGGCATCGAGCAGAGCACTTCCAGCTCGCCGGCGAAAAACTGTTTGTACAGCACCGAAAGCGGTACATGTTCCTCGATGCTATGCACACGCCGCAGCCGCAACCCGAAGTTATCAACGTCGCCCCGGAGCACGCCCCATATCGAGCGGCCCTGCGCCCGCCTCGCCAGCGATTGAACCGGCGCGGCCGATCTGCCGTCATCCGACGGCGCCGTATGGCGCGCGAGCATGATGCCGTCGGGAGAAAGGTTGGAGCTGAGATGCCACGTGTGCTTCCCCTCCCCGGCCGTGACTTTGGCGGGATTCTCGGGCGACCAGCCCACCGCCGAAGCTTCGCGTACCTTGGCTCCCAGTTCCTTGGCGAAATATTGGTCGGCCTGGAGGTTCGAGCTCCGCATAAACGGCTGGAATGCATTCCCATTGCTTCCAGCCAGTGGCGCGCCGCGCTTTCTTTGCAATTCGTCCTGGAGGCGCTTGCGGATCACGGCCCAGTCCCCCAGGTTATCGGTGACGGCCCAGATGAGGCCTGCATTGCCGGAGCTCAGTTCGCGAATCTGCCTGGCGGCATCCTGCAAAAACTTCTCCGCAGCCTCTCGAGCCTCGCCGGGAAGCACCACAAGAAACTGGCCGCCTCCGCTGGAGCCCAACAGGATCCGCGCTAGCCCAAGTTCGGCGAGCATGGCGCGCGGCAGCACCTCGCACAGCAGGGTGATCCACTGAGACCGTCCCGCCATCAGATCCTCGCCGGCAGAACGCGCGGAACGTCCTTCGGCGGAACCGGCCAAAAGGAACTCTTCTGTGCCCAGAATTTTGCCTTGCAGCAGGATTTGTTCGGGCATCGGAAGCTGAAAAGCCTTGAGAACCCCTCACTTTAGCACAGATTTCTGAGAATAACGGCGAGCCCGGAGGCACTCATCAACATGATCCGAGTGATCCCTGGTCTCTTATTATTGGCGCTGATGGGTTGGGGCGGCGGTTCCGCCGGCACTCCGGTGCGGGCGCCATTGAAATCAGCAGCGGCGCCTGCTGCAAGGTCCGATGTGGATATTGAGAAAGATATTCGCGCCCGGCTCGCCAAATCGAAGATCAGCGAAGACAAATTTCGCGTGCACGTGCAAGGCGGCGTCGCCACCCTAGAAGGAGCGACCGACATCATTCAACACAAAGGTGTCGCCACAAGGCTTGCTAAAAGCGGAGGCGCCGTCGCCGTAGTCAACAAAATCCAGGTGAGCGAGGCGGCGCGCGAGAAAGCAGCGAAGAACCTGGAAACCGGCCGGCGCCGCGCACAGATCAAACGCGGCGAGGCGCGCTCGGAACCAAGCTCCACGCCGAAGCGGTGAATCAAGCCTCTATTGAACGTTGATCTGGATGGGAATTACTTCGTTGGTCTGTTCGATCTGGATGCTGAGTGTTCCGGACCGGGCTCCCTCATGGGGAGTTACATTGATGACGGCCTTGTCGCCGCTGTTCAGGTTTACCTTGTCCAGTTTCACGTCCACATCTTTAATCTGACCCGTCAATGAAATGCTCATGGGACCGGGCGCGGTGTTTGTGAGCGTCACTTCGCCGGACTCACCCGCCCGGAGCTCCAGTGCGTTCTTATCAGGCTTCACCTTACCCATCGCAAAGCCGGGGTCCGTCGGCACCGTGGCCGGCAGACCAGGCGCCCGCGAACCTGTGCCCGGAGTCATCGTGCCGAACGGAGTGCGGTGCAGTTTTTCAGGATCCAGATACCAGAACCATTGGCCATGGACCAGCTTCCAGGTGCTGTTCACGGCGACCTTGATGGGCTGGCCGGCGAAACCGGCAACCGTCATCATCGTCTCGCACGTTACCGTGGCGTTTGCGCGAGTGAAATTATCCGAATACTCGACGTCCTTAAATTGGTAACTCAGGTATCTGGGTTTCTGGCCGCCGTAATAGATGTCTTTCGAATCCTCGGCAACCAAGGACTCTGCCTGACGGAATTTGGCATCAACGAGCAACTGAAAGAACTGGTTCACACGCGATCGAAGGGCTTTGTCAACCCCGGCGGGCGGTTTGCCGTGAGACGTTTGGGCCAGGCACAGCCCGGCACAGAGTATTACCGACGTCACGAAACGCAGCATGCCCTTTATTGTAACGAAGGACACGCCATCGCTTCTAAACGGCGGTTACGGGGCAGGGGGAATCCCGTATGATGGCGTAAGCGTTGGCGCGAAGGCGCCCCAGGACACCACCATGAGTGCGGCCCACGACCACCAGATCCGCGTGTGAATCTTCAGCTACTGCTCTCACAGCAGTCGCAACTTCTCCGGTTTCCACCCGGACCTCGCCTTTGATTCCCAGATCCTGCCGCAAGTAGGCGATTCGATCGCGCGCTTCATTTTCTACCTGCACGCGCCATTCGGGATCAAAATAGAACCCGCCAACAGAGACCGTCGAAGTCGGAATGGCGTGCACGATATCCAGGTCGGCACCGTATTCGCGGGCGAACTTTGCCGCCCAATCGAGAATCGAAGCGCTGTGAGGGCCTAAGTCGATGGCGCAGAGAACTCGCCGGAAGCTGATTCTGGGGTAATCCGGGGCACCCTCCATATGCGGACCGGTCCATACCGGGCAACCGGCATCGTGAAGTACCTTAGCGGTCACCGAGCCCAGCAGGAAACGACGGAATGGTCCGTAGCCGTGGGTCGGCATAACGATCAGATCGAAGTTGCCCTTGTAGGCGTATTCAACGATCTCTTGCGCGGGGTCGCCTTCCGCGACCACTCTGGTCACCTTAATCCCTTTGAGCCCATCGGCGGCAAAGCGGTTCAGCTCGGTCTTGCTTTGCTCGATCGCCTCGTCACTCACTTCAGGAGACATCACTACCGCGTCGGGGGCCCAATAAGTCGGGATCGGAGCGACGACATGGAGTAGGACCAGTTCGGAATGAAAGTGGCAGGCCAAGGCCTCCGCATAATGAACTGCTCCCTCACAGCGTGCCGAGAACGCAACGGGAGCCAGAATTTTCGACATCGGCATAAAATACCTCCCGCTTCCAGTATAACTCTAATCAGGTAATTAGGACCTGTATATTCCTTTATCCTATATGGCCGTGCCGGGCAGCAGGTTGACACGGATTTCAGGCCGTTGCATACGCAACTTTGCGCCAGGCGCCTTCGTAGCCACGCACCAGGCGCAACACCAGAAGATCGAAGAACCGGCCCACCCGACGTTCCAATTCTTCTTCGGCGTACAGCTCCAACACATCGGGAGGGAAACCTTGTTCGCCGACGAAATCGATCATTTTTTCTTTAATGAGGAAGAGGGCATGAACAGATTCATGCAAAGGCACTCCGTCATCAAAACGGGACTTGCCGAGCGTCTCATATTTGCGAGCAATCTCCTCCTCGTTGCCGTCGACAAGCCAGTAGCCGAGGTTTTCGAGAAGGTTTTGGCTTCGTTCGCGCAGTTCCGCCTCGGGCAACTGGCGTAGGTGGGTGAGGTCTGGGTATCGATGGATATCACGAAGAAGCCGATCGGTGATCTCCTGCTGATGGGCTTCGATCAAACGAACAAGCTTACCGGAGAGCATACAGCTATCCTCCGTTATCATGGTAGTCCCGATTCGGTGATCTGCCAATGGATTTTCAGGTGTTTATATTACGATTGCCGGTACTTTCCGGCAACCAAGGTTGATAGTGTGGAAATAACCAACGCAGGCCTAGTTCGACATTCGGTCCGGGGCTATTCTCCGAACTGTCGATATGTGGGGCGCACTGACATTTCTGCTTTTTTTCCTGGCGATTGATCCGACCACGCGCAGGGTCATCCTGGCAGCGCTGGAGGATGCTCGATTGCAGTTGGCGGTCGAGGCGCCCTTGCCCTATTTCCTGGTGGTCATTGTGGTGGGCTCGGCAGTAGTGTCGGCGCTGATCATGAGGTATTGGCCTCGCACGCAGGATAAATCGAGGCGGGTTCAAATCATGCACCGCTATCAAGGACAGCCTGCTTCAGAGCTATCGAAAATGCCGGAGGCTCCAGCCCTACTGCAACTTGTTGGGGAAGTGGCCGGTTTCGTAGTAGTGCGGGCGCGTGTCGCCTGCGGCAAAGTGGTGCGAAACGTGACCGGTTTGGCCGGCCTCAAACGTCTTCCCGGCGCGTAAACTCGCCACCAAGTAAAATTCCCGGCTGCGCAGCGGCTCCTGGTTGCGAGTAATCCGCTTACCTTCCAAGCCGCACCACGATCACAAGGTATCGCAGCTCTCCATGCGAAAATGAGTGGAGTGATTGTAATCGACGGCATCTACTATGCCCTGGCGCTGGGCGCGGCAGGTGCGGTGGTTTCGTGGCTGGCCGGCCCCTGGTTTTCGGCTCCACTATGGATCCTGGCGGCCTTCTGTCTTTATTTTTTTCGGGACCCGGAGCGCGCCATTCCCGCGGGTCCGGTGGCGGTTTCACCGGCGGATGGCAAGGTAGTGGCGGTGGTCAAAGAGACTCCGACTGCCAATCGCATCAGCATCTTTCTAAATATCTTCGATGTCCATGTCAACCGCGCGCCCATCGGCGGCACGATCCGCAATGTGGAGTACCGGAAAGGCAAGTTTCTGGTGGCGAGCAAAGAAGAAGCTTCGGGTGGCAACGAGCAGAATATTGTCACTGTGCAGGGCGAGGGCACGTGCGTGATCTTCAAACAGATCGCCGGGTTGATTGCGCGCCGCATTGTCTTTGATAAGAAGCCGGGTGATCGCGTCGCCACTGGAGAGCGCGTGGGATTGATCAAGTTCGGGTCGCGGGTGGATGTGGTGCTAGGGCCGGAGTGGGAGATCGTGGTGCGCCCGGGAATGCGAGTGACGGCCGGCTCGAGCACGATCGCGAGGCGTACTGGCGGGAACGAGGCACATGTCGCTTAAAGACCGGTTTGTGGACCCCCGCTCGCCGGACCGGCGCCCACGGCGTGCGGCGTACGCGTTACCGACGCTATTTACAGCCGGTAATATCTTTTTGGGATACATCTCGATCCTGCGCTCCTTTCGCGGCGCGATGGAAGCGGCCGCCGGCGGCGCGGGAGCATCCGATCACTTTTCGATTGCGGCGCGGGCGATTGGTGCGGCGGTTTTCCTGGACGGTCTGGACGGTCGTATCGCGCGGATGACGAACACCACTTCCGATTTCGGACGCGAAATGGACTCGCTGGCCGACGTCATCAGCTTCGGGCTCGCCCCGGCGGTTTTGGCGTTTGCTTGGGGAGTTCAGTTCATCGATCCCACCCTGACAGCGACGATTCGCGGGCAGATTTTCAACGCCGGCTATTTCATCGCGTTCCTGTTTCTGTTGTGCGGGGCCGCGCGGCTGGCCCGTTTCAATATCCAGAAGAACCCGATCCCGAAGAATCCGGGGCGGCCGGATCGCAAATATTTCGTCGGCCTGCCAATACCGGCGGCCGCCGCACTCGTGGCAGCGGTAGTTTATGGGTTAGGCGCCGACCCGCTGGTCTGGTGGCCCGCGTCGGTGGTCTGGCTGGCTCTCTTGCTGCTGCTTGGTTTTCTGATGGTCAGCACGTGGCGGTATTACAGCTTCAAGGGGATTAACTTGAACAAGGCGTACTCGCCGCTGATCATTATTTTACTGGGCGGCTTGATTTACGCTACGTGGAATTATTCCGAACTCGTGTTCCTGGTTTTGACAGTGAGTTATGTGGGCAGCGGGATTGTGATCCGAGTGGGAGGGATCGTGCGGCGGCGTCTGCGCCACACGCCACCGGCAGCCGCGCAGGCGGAGCATCCGATTGGCTAAGACGGCGACCATCGCGCTCGTGGGAAGCGAGTCTCTGCTGGGCCGTGAGATTCGCGACATCATCGCCACATCTATGCCGGAAGTGGAACTGCGGCTTTTAGCGGCGGATGAAGAAGCCCCGGGTACGCTGACGCGCGTGGGAGACGAACCGACCCTGGTCAGCGGACTGGAAGCGGAAAACCTGGCCGAGGCCCAAGCCGTGTTTCTGACCGGATCACCGGAATCCAGCCAAAAGGCGCTGCAACTGGCCGGTGATTCCATCCCGGTGATCGATTTGACGTACGCGGCGGAGGAACTGCCGGAAGCCCGGCTGCGCGCACCGATGGTGGAAGGCGAGAGCGAAGGCGAGGATGGCACCGTGCAGGTAATCGCGCATCCCGCGGCGATCGCCCTAGCTCTATTTCTCCGGCGGCTGCACGCGCAGGATCCCATCCGGCGTTCGGTCGTTCAGATTTTCGCTCCGGCGAGCGAGCGAGGCACAGACGCGGTGGAAGAGTTGCAGCAGCAGACGGTGAGCCTTTTCGCATTCAAGCCCCTGCCGCGGGCGATCTTCGACACGCAACTCGCATTTAGCATGCTGGCGCGCTATGGGGAGGAAGCAACCGTGCCGCTGGAAGAATCGGAACTCCGGATTGAGCGGCATCTGGCCACGCTGCTGGCTCTGCCGGGCGATGGAGAAGGCGCTCCGATGCCATCGCTGCGACTTATTCAGGCTCCGGTATTCCACGGCTACAGCATGTCGGCTTGGGTGCAATTCGAATCGAATCCGGGCCTCGAAGCGCTCGAAAGCAGCCTTGCGACGGAAGGGATCGAAGTGCGTGGAGGCGATTTCGAGCCGCCCACGAATGTCGGCCAAGCCGGGCAGGGCGGCATCGCAGTGGGCGCCATTACACCCGACCGGAATGATGCAGAAGCGTTCTGGTTCTGGATTGTCGCCGACAATCTGCGGGTGATGGCGGAAAACGCGGTCGCAGTCGCGACAGGGATTCTATGAGGTTGTCGCTACTGGCGGCGGTGTGGGTACCAGCCTTGCTAGCGACGTCCTGCGGCTACCATGTGTCCGGCCATGCAGAACTGTTACCCAAGAACATCAAAACGATTGCGGTCCCGGCGTTCGGGAATGCGACCACGCGCTATATGCTGGGTCGCCTGCTGCCCGAGGACATCACGCGCGAATTCATATCACGGACGCGGTATGCGGTAGTGGCCGATCCGGCGAAAGCCGATGCCGTACTGACAGGCACCGTGGTGAACGCGGTAGCATACCCCACCACCGTAGATCCGGTTTCCGGCCGCGCCACCGGAATCCAGGCGGTGGTTACACTGCAGCTGGCGCTGACCGATCGCAGCACCGGCAAGGTAATCTGGGACCGGCCGAGCGCCGATTTCCGGGAAAACTATCAAATCGCGATCGACCCATCGCAATATTTCGACGAAAGCAGCACGGCCATGATCCGGCTGAGCCAGGACGTCGCACGGACAGTAGTTAGCGGGGTTCTCGAGCAGTTTTGATATGACAGCCGCCCAACTGCTGGCTCGCGTCAAGAAGAAGGATTTGCCGGCGGCCGTTCTGCTGCTCGGACCCGAAGCCCATCAACGCCGACGTCTGAAGGAAGCGCTGACCGCCGCATTTCCGGAAGGCGCGATTAGCGAACACGACCTAAGCGAGACGGCGCTGGCGGCAGTGTTGGACGACGCCCGAGCGTTGTCTTTGTTCGCAGCGGATCGCCTGATCTGGATTGTGAACGCAGAAGCCGCCTTGCCACGCGGCCGCTCCGAGGAGGACGGCGAAACCGAGGGCGCCTCCGGCGATGCGGGGGCGCTTGCCGAATACATGCGGGATGCGACTCCCGGAGTCACATTGGTTTTCGAAGCAATACGCTATGACTTCGAAGGCGACGATAAACGCAAGCAGGAGCGGGTGAGAAAGTTCTTTGCGGCGATTCCGGAGGTGTTGGAACTGCGCCGATTCTCCAGCCATGAAGCGCGGGGCGAAGCGGAAGGCATGATGCGCGCCGCCGGCGTTCGCATGGATGGCGCGGCTCTCGATCTGTTGGTGGAAGCACTGGGCGCGGATGTGGCGCGCATAGCGATCGAGATTGAGAAACTGGCACTCTATGCGGGCGAGCGGACGGTGGGCCTGGACGAGATCGGAGCGCTGGTTCCCGACGCGCGCGCCACTACGATTTTCGCGCTGGTCAACGCGCTCGGCCGGCGGGACCGCACGAAGTCACTCGAAGTTTTGGATACGCTGACGAAGGAGGGCGAATACCTGCCGCTGGCGCTGGCGTTTCTGTCGACGCAGTTCCGCATGGCGCTGGTAGCGCGCGAGGCGGGATTGAAAAGCTCACAACAGATCCAGGGACACTTCTCCCGGCTTGGCGTGCCGATGTGGGGGTCGCGGGCCGACCAGGTGTATCAGACGGTCTTGAAATTCAGCAAAGCGCAACTGGAGACCGCCCTGAAACTGATCTTTCAGGCGGATCGGGGGCTTCGCGACGCGCGGCCGGACGACCGGATCGTCATGGAGAGATTTGTTCTGGAGCTGACCGCGTGATCACGCGAGCGCTTTGACGCGCGCGTGCAGCTTTGATTTGTAGCGGCCTGCGGTGTTCTTCTTGATGATGCCCGTCTTGGCGGCGCGATCGATAATAGAGAAGGTCTGGGGCAGCAGTTCGCCGGCCTTCTTGGCGTCTTTGTCTTGCAGCGCACGGCGCATGGAACGGATCTGATGCCGCAGGCGCGATTTACTTTTGCGATTGAATTCCGTGCGCCGTTCCGTCTGGCGCACCCGCTTAAGGGCGGAATATGTGTTTGCCATCTTTGAGTTACCAGGATAGCGCAGGGGAGGGGGCCCGGGCAACTGTGGTGGCACCTGTTTGCGCGGCCGCGCCGGAATGCCCCATGATCCCCGTGCGAGACTGAGAATTTGAATCGACTTATGAACTCCGAATGTAATCGCATTGCGGACCAACTGCGGCGGGGGTTTGGCGGCGATGCCTGGCATGGACCTCCGTTGAGCGATTTGCTTGCGGGTGTCGCGGCGGAACAGGCGCTCGCTCGTCCTCTACCCTGTGGACACACCATCTGGGAACTGGTCTTGCACCTCGAGACCTGGACCAGTGCCGCGAGCGACGCCGCGCGCGGAATCCCCATGCCAAAACTGGTAGGCACGGAGCAGGATTGGCGGCCCATTGCCGATGGCGACCCGGCGGCATGGTCCCAAGCTACCGATCGTTTATTTCAGTGCGCGGAACGCCTCGCGCAGGAAATTGAACAATTTACCGATCAGAGGCTGAGCGAAACCGTGCCGGGGCGCAAGTACGATTTCTACTATCTGTTCCACGGAATTGTGCAGCACAGTCTGTATCACGGCGGCCAGATTGCGTTGCTAAAGAAGGCGGTCGTCTTAGGTTAAGGTAGGCTGGACTCCGTGAAGACGAATGCGGTGCGTCTGTTGGACACGCTCGGCGTCCAGTATGAGCTACGCGAATACGAAGTGGATCCGGAAGCGCTGGACGCCGAGTCCGTAGCGCGCAAAATCGGGTTGCCGGCGGAACAGGTATTTAAGACGCTGGTCGCACGTGGAGACCGGAAGGGCGTTTGCCTAGCAGTCGTGCCGGGAAACACGGAACTGGACGAGAAGGCACTGGCGCACGCGACCGGCGACCGGAAAACCGAGGTTGTGCCACTTAAGGAAGTGCAGCCGCTAACGGGCTACATCCGGGGCGGCGTGACGGCGCTGGCGTGCAAGCGGACGTATCCAGTGTTTGTCGATGAGACGGTGGAACTGTTCGACGTGATTGCCGTCTCGGCGGGGATGCGCGGATTGCAGATTGTGCTGGCGCCTGGGGATTACCTCAGCGCAGTACACGGCACCGTAGCGGCGATCGCGCGGAATAAGACGTGACACTCAGCCCATGACTTCTTTGGCGATGCGGGCGGTGTTGGCATGGATCGTGATCGTGTCTTCCACGCTCGCGGCGTAGCCGCCGGCAAGAACCACCGCAAGTGGGATCTTATCGCGCACGGCGCGGCCCAGCACCAGGCGGTCGCGCGCCATCAAGCCTTCAAACGTTAGCAACAGGCCGCCGAGCTGGTCTTCGCAGAACGGATCCGCGCCGGCAACGTACAGGATCAGCTCCGGATGAAACATCGCCAGCGCAGCAGAAATACCATTCTGCAAGCGCTCGAGGTACTCGTGGTCGCCCGCGCCATCGGGCAGGTGAATGTCGATGCTCGATAGCGGTTTTTCGGTCGGATAATTATTGGCCTGGTGGATGGAAAGAGTAAAAACGGAAGGGTCATCCGCGAAAATGGCAGCGGTGCCGTTTCCATGGTGGACATCGCAGTCCACGATCATCGCCCTGCGGATGGCGCCATCCTTTTGCAAGCGACGGGCCGCCACCGCAATGTCGTTCACGGCACAGAAGCCCTCGCCATGGCCGGCAAAGGCGTGATGAAACCCGCCGCCCAAGTTGAACCCCAGGCCGGAGGCGAGCGCCAGCCGCGCCGCCAAAATCGTGCCGCCAGTGGCGGTCCAGAACGACTCGACAGTGTGTTGGGAGTAAGGGATCTCGAGACGCAGGATTTCCTGGTAAGTCAAAGTGCCGTTCCGGAGTTTGCCGACCCAGGCGGCATCGTGCACCAGCAGAATGTCGTCATCGGTTGCCGGCTCGGGAGAGATAAAATCTTCTTCCGCCGCGAAGCCGGTACGCAACAGCCGGTCTCGCAGCAGGCGATATTTGTGCGCGGGAAAGACATGGTCGCCGACGTTCATGTTGTATCGCGGATGATAGACCAGCCGGAAAGGCAGCATGCTCAGGCGGGATCGGATTGCAGGGCGGTCACAACCGCGACGTTGTAAATATCCTCGACCGAGCAGCCGCGGGAGAGATCGTTGGCCGGTTTGGCCAAGCCTTGAAGAAACGGGCCAATCGCCGCAGCACCGCCCAGGCGCTCAAGCAACTTGTAGGCGATATTGGCGGAAGCCAAGTTCGGAAACACCAAGGTGTTGGCGCGGCCCGCCACACGCGAACCGGGCGCCTTGGACTTTCCGACCAGTTCCGAAACCGCGGCATCCGCCTGCAACTCGCCGTCGATTACGATTTCCGGAGCCCGCGCGCGCACGACCCGCAGGGCTTCGACCACTGCCTCGACCTGCGGATGCTGACCGCTGCCCTTCGTCGAAAAACTCAGGAGCGCGACAACCGGATCTGTGCCGAGCAGGACGCGGGCACTGTGCGCGGTGGCGATGGCAATTTCGGCCAGCTCCGTGGGCGTGGGATCGACCACCACCGCGCAATCAGCAAAAGCCATGAGACCGTTATGTCCCCGAGCGCGATCCTGCAGAGCCATCACGAAGACACTAGAGACGAGGCGGACGCGCGGATCGGGTCCGATGCAGTGTAAGGCCGCGCGCACTGTCTCGGCTGTCGTATTGGCGGCGCCCCCCACAGTGCCGTCGGCATCGCCCGCCGCTACCATCGAGGCCGCGAAATATAGCGGCCGGCGCACAATTTCGACTGCTTCCACCTGCGTGACGCCCTTAGCGCGGCGGCGCTCGTAATAGATCGCGGCGTATTTTTCGAGCGCTGCGGCGTGGGCCAGGTCGAGAAACGTGACGCCGGCGGGCACATCGGCCGGTTTGGGGCCGATCAGGACCGGGTTTACGACGGCATCCCGAGCCAGGCGCCCCGCGGCTTCCCGCACCCTGGGATCCAAGCCCTCGGGAAACACGATGGTTTTCTTCTGGCGGCGGGCGCGATCAATCAGTCCCGACATGAATTGCCTGGCTGATTCGGGAGCGGCTGGCATTATTGAATCCTGAGTCTAGCAGGGTTATTGGCAAAAACTCACCGGCAACAAGACGAACGGGCCGAAGTCGCCAGTGCCGCTAATCGCCGAGGAATTTGCCGAAAGGGCGCAATCCTTGAACGTTGTCGCACACGGCCTTGAGACCGGCGGTGAGCGGAATCGCCAGCAGCAGGCCGGGGGCGTCCCACAGGAAGCCCCAGAACATGAGCGAAAAAGTCACCACTAATGGGTTGAGGTGGACGCGCGAGCCGACAATCTTTGGATAGAACAGGTTCATGGCAATGAGGTGAAGCAGCGTCGACGCCACGATCACCATTACGTATACCGAAAAGCGGTTCACGCCCAGAGCCGCGAACAGCGGTGGAACCAGGGCCAGGGGTAAGCCGATATATGGGATCAGACTGAGGAACCCGCTGAGCGGACCCACCAGCAACGGGAACGGCAGCCGGATCACCCAAAACACGGCGGAGCTTAAGATCGCGAGCAGGATTCCCAGCAGAAAATTGCCCACCACAAACGCCCGCACCATGCCGGCAATCCCTTCCATGCTGCGCGCCGCCACCATCCGGCCCTCCCCCTGAAAGAACTGCAGGAAACTACGATTGAGGTGATCGCGCCAGCTCAGCATGAAGTAGACAAGAAACGGAACGAAAGAAGCCATCAACAGGATCTGATAAAAGGAGTTAAGCCGGGAGTAAATGTAATCGGTGATGGCGGTGCGATCTTCGTGGATGCGCACTTCCTGGATAGCCGGGGGCTGTGGGATCGGGACCGGTGGCGGCTCGGCCGTTCTCCGCCGCCGTGACGATTGCTGCTGAGCCTGCTGAACGCGTGCGCGATCCTCCTGCTGTTGCTGCTGCCTTTGCCGCGCAGGCACCACCATCTGGTATGTGCGCTCCTCCATTTGAGACAGTCTCTGCTGCACCGAATCCACAATATCCGCGATGCGTTGGCTGTAGCGAGGCAATTCGTCGTAAATGCCGGCCAATTGCGAGTAGGCGCCCATCCCGATCACATAAACTCCCAGCAGCGCCACGCTACAAACCATGAACGCGGCCAGACTGCGCGGAAGGCGCAGCCGGAGTAATAAGCCCACAAACGGTTCGAGAATAAATGCGATGATAACGGCGGCCAGAAAGGTGATAAACAGCATCCGGCCAAAGTACAGCGCCGCGATCACGACGCCCCCGGCGATCACCGGCAACGATAGTCGGCGGGCATCCTGCACGGTTCGGTGAGTGTTGCTGAGAGGCTTGGTAACCGTAGCCACGGTACGAAAAGACCCTTGTCAAAACTGTAGCATGACCACGTCTATAATGAAATTGATTTGAGCGCCGGAAAGCCCCGCATATTGGCCTTAGACCTGGGCCGGAAACGCATCGGAATGGCCATCTCTGACCCATTAGGCATCACTGCGCAAGGTTTACCCAATCTGGAGCGCACCCGGAAACGCGAGGATCTCGGGGCGCTGGCACAACTCGCGAAAGAACGTGAAATTGCCTTAATCTTGATGGGCAATCCGGTCAACATGGGTGGCAGCGAAGGCCGGCAATCCGCCTGGGTGCATGAGTTTGCAGAAGCGCTGGAAAAACAGACCGGTTTGCCGATACGATTCTGGGATGAGCGGCTGACCACCGTGGAAGCCAATCGCGTGCTGCGGGAAAGCGGGATCAGCCCGGAAAAACGAGCGGCGGCGGTGGACCGGCTTTCGGCAGTCATCTTGCTACAAAGTTACCTCGATTCTTTATGAGAATTCTGCGGCTGCTGGGCATCGTGGTGCTACTTACTTTCGGCGTCGCCGGCTATGCTGTCTTCCGGCTATACCAGCCCTATCGCGGTTTTTCCGAACCGATTTTTGTGAATGTGCCGCATGGGACGTCCACCAATTCCATCGGGAAGGTTCTGGCGGACTCGGGCGTGATCGGAAGCCGGTGGGACTTCCTGCTGGCGCGGATGGCGGAGCACGGCCGCAGGCCACAGGCGGGCGAGTACCGTTTTGAAAAGGCAGCTACGCCGCTCGAGATCTTCGACCGCCTGGCGCGCGGAGACATCTTCTATTACCAGTTGGTGGTGCCGGAAGGCAAGAACCTGTTCGAGATCGGAGCGCTGGCCGAGGGACTCGGAATCTTTCCGGCGGCGGAATTCGTGCAGGCCGCGCGCAATCCCGCGCTCATTCACGACATCGACCCGCAAGCCCGCACCCTGGAGGGCTACCTTTTCCCGAGCACCTACCGGCTCAAACGCCGCACAACGCCCGAACAGCTCTGCCGGATGATGACCGCCAAGTTCCGCGAAGTCTGGCACAACCTTCAGCCCAACGCCAAGCCGCACGATACCGTTACGCTGGCCTCCCTGGTCGAAAAGGAAGGCAAGCTGGGAACGGAACGGCCGGTGATTGCCGCCGTGTTCGAAAACAGGCTGAAGACCGGCATGAAGCTGGATTGCGATCCGACCACGATCTACGCGGCCCTGCTCGATGGCCGGTACAATGGGGTGATCCATAAATCCGACCTGGAGAGCGACAACGCATACAACACCTACCGGCACAAGGGTCTTCCACCGGGGCCGATCGCCAATCCGGGTCTTCCTTCGCTGATGGCCGTGCTGGAACCAGCCGATTCGGAAGCGCTGTATTTCGTGCTGCGCCCCGACGGCTCGGGGGGACACGAGTTCTCCCACACGATTGCCGCGCATCAGGCCGCAACTGCCAGGTATCGCCGTGGGCTCCAGAGGTAAATCGGTCAAACAGGCGCTGCGCGAATATCTCGCAGAGGAGCAGCCGGCTACGATCACCGAACGGGTTTGGCAGCAGTTGCTTCAGCACCTCGCTCCGGTTTCGGAAAGCTATCTGCGGGACTTGCTCCGGGATACCGGTCTGCCGTTCGAGCAACCATATGCCGGCGTCCGGCAGCACACCTGGGAAGAACTCGAGCAGACGCTGCGGCAAATGCACCAAGTCTATGCGGATGCAGTGAGTGCCGGTTATCGCGAGCGTGCCCGCTATTGCCGGCGGCAGGTGATCGCCGCCAAGGACCGCGCGCGCTTTCTGGCACGAAGCCCGAAAATCGCGCCCGAGAAGCGCGAAATGAAAGATCAGATGGCGCAGTGGATGCTCGTGTGGCTTGAGAATCCCGAGGTGTTTCCAGCGTGGGTGGATGCGCGAAAACGGGTGGCCCTGCCGCAGTGACTGGCCTGACCGTCGTCTCTCAGCCCCCAGGCATAATGCCTTTCAGTGATTCGCGCGGGGATGCGGGCCTATGAGAGACGCCGTCACGCAGCTCTTTTACGAACTTGCGGATTTGCAGCCGGCCGAACGCGAGAAGATTTTTGCGGATCGGGAAGTTCCGCTCGAGGTTCGTGCAGAAGTTGAGTCATTGCTCGGCCACGACCTCGACCAGCAACACTCTCTTACAGGCTGTGTAGCTAGGGAAGCCGCCGAAGTGCTGCGGTCCGCTCGATTGGATGTTCCCACATCTTGCGGCCCTTACCGGCTGATCCGGTTGCTTGGGTCAGGCGGGATGGGCGCCGTTTACCTGGCTGAGCGCAACGACGGGGAGCTGCAACAACAGGTCGCGATCAAGCTCCTGCGGGCGGGCGCTGAGCAGCCATCCTGGCATGATCGGTTCCTGCGGGAACGCCAGCTACTCGCGTATCTGGATCATCCGTCAGTCGCCCGCCTGCTGGACGCCGGGCGAACGGCCGATGGACGGCCCTACCTCGTGATGGAGTACGTGGACGGGGCGCCGATTGATGTCTATGCAGCGGGGCGAGGCTGGCGAGAGCAAGTAAAGCTGTTCCTGCAGGTCTGCGACGGCGTCGCTCACGCGCACCGTCATCTGATTATTCATCGTGATCTGAAACCATCGAATATCCTGGTAAGCCCGGCCGGGCAGCCGAAACTTCTCGATTTCGGCATTGCCAAGCTGCTGGATGAAACGGCTGACCAGACGGCGACCGTCGAAAGAATGCTGACGCCGAGCTACGCCAGCCCGGAACAACTGCGCGGGTCCGTGCAGACGACGATGACGGATGTCTATTCTCTGGGCGCGGTCTTATACAAACTTCTGACCGGCCGTTCGCCGCACGAATCGGAAGCGGGCGCATCGCAAGCGATCGAAGTCATTGCCGGCACCCGAGACATTCCGGCGGCGAGCCGATTGAACCCGAACGTCCCCGCCGATCTCGATTACATTGTTCGAAAAGCGCTCCGGGCAGAACCCGAGGAGCGCTACTCATCGGTGGACGCATTCGCCACTGACATCCGCGCCCTGCTGGAATCCAAACCTGTACAGGCGCGCTCGGCCGATGCCTGGTATCGGACTCGCAAATTCCTGCGGCGGCATTGGGTGCCGGGTGTTGCAGTGGTGGTGGTGACCGCCAGTATCCTCGCCGGCTTGTATGCGGCGAATCGCCAGCGTGCTACTGCGGAACGGCGATTCGCGCAACTGGAGCAACTCTCGAAGAAAGTCTTCGAGTTCGACAAGAAGATCATTAACCTGCCAGGATCAATGGAGGCCCGCAAGAGCCTGGTATCCGCCTCTCTCGAATACCTGGAAGGTCTTGCCTCGGAAGCTCACGGAGATCTCGACCTGGAACAGGAGCTGGCCGAAGGATACGAACGAGTAGCTGTAACGCAAGGTGTTCCCAACGAGCCCAACCTCGGTCAGCCGGCAGAAGCCGAGGTGAGTCTGAAGAAAGCAGAAGCCTTGATCGAACGGGTCTTGGCGAGTCGGCCCCACAGCCGGACCGCGCTAGACATTTCGGCAAACATAGCCGCGGATCGCATGATTCTGGCCCAGGAGGCCCACCGCACCACCGATGCCGTGGCCAACGCCCGAAAGACTGCCGATCGCATGAATCAAGCTTTGAGGGAGCCCGGTTTGACGAAATCCGAGATAGACAACGCGGTTGGGCTGCTCTCCAATGTCGCGCTGGCGTACACCAACATGCACATGTACACGCAGGCTGTCACCTATGCGAGACAGACCATCGATCTGGCGCGCCGCGATCTTGCTTCGGCGGATCGTCTCAGCAGCTCGCTCAGCTTGCTGGCCAATGCGCTGCGGTACCAGGGTGACCTGGACGGAGCATTTCAGGCGATCCAGGAGGCTCGGGATGTCGCCGAGCACGCCACCTATAAGGACCCGACTGAACGCATGCTCGACCTGTATGGAGTTCTCTTGCGCGAAGGCTCTATTCTTGGCGGGGACGAGACCGTCAATCTGAACCGGCCGCAGGACGCGATCGAGCCTTTGCAAGCAGCTCTGGATATGACCGAGGAGGCGGCCGAGCGGGACCCGAAAGATTCTGCCAGCCGCGCGCGAGTGGGCACGATTTCCCGTGAATTGGGAAATATTCTGCGTCACCGCGACCCGCAGCGCGCGCTGACGCTCTACAACCTCGGAATCCGGCGGCTCAGCGAGATCCCCAATAGCCTTAAGGCAAGGCGCGATCGGGCCGTGCTCCTGGCGAAATCCAGTTACGCCTTGCGCGCGCTGCAACGCCCCGAGGAAGCCCGACAGCGGATTGATGCATCAATTGCCGTTCTGAAAACCACTAACGATTATCCGGCACAGGCCGTGAAGATCGATAGCGAAGCCTACACCGTTATCCGATCGCTCGCGGACGAGGAGGCATCGCGAGGCGAGACAGTTCTCGCGCGGCAAATCTACCAGGAGTTATTGGACAAAATCACAGCCGCCCACCCGGAGCCGCTCAAGGATCTGCGCGACGCTCCCAGGCTATCCGCGGTCTACGAAAGACTGGCAACCCTGTACCGGCAAGGCGGCGACTCGGAACACGCCGCCTCCCTGGATGCACAACGGCTCGACCTCTGGCGCAACTGGGATCGCAAGCTACCGAATAATTCATTTATCAAGCGGCAACTGACCGCGCCCGTCAACTAAGGAGCCTCAGAGCAAGCTCGCCCCGGCCGGGCGGAGCGCGCCCTGGGGGGGTTATATAATGTCAGGTATGCGTATTTTTCTTGTCACCGTTTTGTGCTTGGTCCTGGGTCTGACCGCAATCGCAATGGAAGTTGGCAAGCCCTCCCCGGCTTTTACCGTCCAGCGGCTGAACGCCCCCGCCATTCCGCTAAGCCAGTATCAGGGCAAAGTGGTCGTGCTCGCGTTCATCGATACGGAGTGCCCGCATTGCCAGCATCTCACCGGAGTACTGAATACGATCTCGAAGGAATATGAGGGGAAAGGCATTCAGTTTGTGGAATGCGCCTTTAACGATGGCGCGGTCCAGCTCCTGCCCGGGTTCATCCAAAAATTTCAACCGGTGGCCACGATGGGATATAGCCCGCGCGACCCGGTCATGACGTACCTGGCCCACTCGATTCTGAAGCCTCTTTATGTTCCGCACCTGGTGTTTCTGGATCGCAAGGGCATCGTGAGGGGTGATTACCCCGGCGAAAGCGAGTTCATGACCAACCCCGAGAAGAACGTGCGCGCCGAATTGGATGAGCTGCTGAAACCGGGCGCTTCGACATCCACGCGTCCGGCCTCGAAGTCCAAAGGACCCGTGAAGTCTACTGCTTCGGCAGCACCTTCACATCCGTAACATACCAGCTCGTATCATTGACGACGACGGTGGCTTGAACGTGGTCGCCGACATGGAGTTTCGCGAACTCGGTATCGGGCCGAACCTTGTAGTCCATGGTCATCGCCTCCATCCATCCTTCGATCTTGCCGGCATTAATGTTGGCGCTCTTTGACTCCGGATCGAGTGATTTGATCTCACCCTGCATCTGGTAGCGCTTGCCTCGGTCTTGGGCTTCCTGCCTGGCTCCACAACTCGCAAGCAGAGTAGCCGCCAGGACCGTCAGAATAGCTCGTCTCCTCATACGTTTCCATGATCGCAAGAACCCGCCGGTTATAGTGAGATGTCGGGCCGCCGCTCCAACCAGCCGCGGTTTGGCTGCTCAAGCATGCAACGCGAATTTCAGCAAGGCTATCTGGAAATCGACTTCCCTTCCGAGCGCTTCGACTCGCCATGGAAGCTGCTTGTCGGGTCCGCGCGAGTCTATTTCGCAAATTTCGGCTTTCTCGCTTTGCTGACATTGGCCGTGTTCATTCCGGTCAAGTTCGCCCTCCAACTCGTCGGTTATTGGCTCGATGTTCCCAAGGGCGGCCTGGCCGCATATTTGACAATGGATCTCAGCGACCTTGTGCTTAGCGCCCTGGCCGTGCCCGCCGCCATCTATGGGTTGCTGGAGCGGTTTCGCACGGGAAGAGCCGCGCCGCTCGGCGAGTCTCTGCGCTGGGGCCGCCGCCAGTGGGCCAAAACCCTCTGGAACAAGTTCAAGGTGGAAATCACGATCACGCTCTGGGGAGCGCTGTTCCTGATTCCCGGTATCGTTGCAATGGTACGGCTGGTCTTCACCGATGTGATTGTCGCCATCGAAGCTGACGGCGAACCAGCTCCGCTCGAGCGTAGCCGCGAACTGAGCCGCGGATCGGGATGGCGGATCTTCGCGGTTCTGGCGCCCGTGATGATCGTCGAATTCGCTGGGCCGTTCCTCGCATTGGATGCCGCCGGCGGCTCCGCCGCATCTCGTCCGATCATCGCACTCGTGGACAGCTTGCTCTCGGTGGGCGGCCAATGGGCCACGGTAATTGTTTTGCTGATGTATCGCGGGCTCGTGCCGGCGGTGAAACCGCCGGACATCAAGGCGAACTCCCGCAGGGCTCGCAAGAAATAAGTGGACAGTGCCGCCGCCCGGCCAGGTTTGCTGCTCGTCCAGCCATCCGGGAAGAGCAGCATTCGGAATTCGGATTCCTCGTGATGGGCCAGACCTGGGAATTGGATCTGTAACGCCCGCCCTACCTCTGCAGAAACTCATCCGTGTGGGTCATGAACTCGGGATAAGCGCCAGCGCCAAGCTCGTACAGATCGAGGCCTTGCCGTTCGCCCTCTGCCGGAATGCGATGCGGGATGAACCGGTTCAACACCCAGTTCGCGCCGTATGTCACCGGCAGAACCAGACCCAGCAGCGTGGCTATGCCGATCAGTTGGGCGATCCATTGTCCGCTGCCCGCCGCAAAAAACTCCGTCGTGTTGAGAACCGGCGCGGTGAACCGTCCAAACATCCCCACCGCGACTATGCCCCAAAGACCGCCGATGGCGTGAACGGAAATGGCGCCTCCCGGGTCGTCCATTCCGAGCCGCAGTTCCAGATTCTCGATGGCAAGCGGGGTGGCGATTCCCGCCACCAGCCCGATCACAACCGCGGCCGCGGGCGGCACAAAGGCGCAGGCGCCGCTGCCCGCAGCCAGTCCGGCCACCCAGCCGTTGGCGCTGAGCGACGCATCCGGCCTGCCAAATCGGATTCTCGTCACCACCACAGTGGCCAGCGCCGCGGCCCCGGCACCCAAGGTGGTGTTCACTGCAATCAGAGGCGTGCGACGCGGATCTACTCCGCTAAACAGAATCGCTCCCGCGGTATTCAGGCCTAGCCAGCCCACCCACATCAACATAGAACCGAAGAGTACAAACACGGCGTGATGGCCGGGAATCGCCGTCGGGAGGCCATCACTGGTGTATTTGCCGCGTCGGGGACCGAGAAGCCAGACCATCACCAGCGCGGTTAACCCGCCCAACGCCTGGATCGCCGCCGATCCGCCCGCGTCGATAAAGCCATGACCCAGGCCGTAGCTGACGCCGAGTCCGGCCAACCAGCCGCCGCCCCACACCCAATGCGCGAAGATCGGATAGACGAAGCCGGCCAGAAACGCAGACGAGGCGCAAATCGCACCCAAGCGCCACCGTTCGGCGGCCGCGCCCAAGGGAATCATGGCGGCAAGCGCCACCGAAAGCATTTGCATCCACGCCACCAGAGAAGCCGGCGACCCGTTCCAGTCGACGCCGCGCCAGAACAGCGGCTGGGCCGCAATCCAATCCCATGGCTTGTCGCCGAGACGCAGCGCATACCCCGGACCGCCGATCACCCCTTGCCAGGAAAATCCGCAAACAAAATATGCTGTGGCAGCGACGCCGATCACGCAAACCGATGACATGATCACATGAGTCGCGTTGCGCGAACGCATCAGTCCGGCATTGAGCAACGCCAGTCCCGCCAGGGCAAAAGGAATCAGGAAAATCGCTGCGAGCGCGATCGCTCCGGAGTCGGTCACGGCCGCCCCCGCCGCGGCGGCAGGTGGGCGCGGCAAACCAGCACCAACGCTAGCACCTGCACCCCCATTCCTGCCAGCACGAATAGAGCCCGCGGCGTCTCAGTGCGCAGCAGAACCACCGCGAGGATCACCAGAAGCCATCCGGCCGGTAACAGTAAAAGACCCGCTATCTTCATGCAACGGAATCGCGCTCCGCGCTCAACATAGCACAGTCGCACAGCCTCTCTCGTCTCGCCGATCAATTCTTTTGATCGACAACATAAGCCAAAGCGCATACAAAATGCTTATTTCAGTTATAAGAAATTTCCGTTTCACTTCTGACGCGGTTGCTTGCAATATGGTCTAAAGCCGGACCACGTCAGTCCTGCCGCTCATCTACCACAAGGAGATACTCAATGGCAGAGAATAACGCGCCGGAAATGAAACCTACACTGGGGTTGACCGGCTTGACAATGAACGCGATGGCACTCATCGCGCCAGGCGCCTTTCTGTGGCTGACTTTCGTCGCCCAGGGCGGCGAAGGCAACACGGCTCCCTCGATGTGGATCGGCATCTTCTTTGCGGTGCTGTTGTGCCTGGCTACGGCAGTTTGTTACGCGGAGTTATCCAAACTCTATCCCGGCACCGGCAGCTCGTATTATTTCGCCGAACAATCGTTCCTCAATCACCAGACCGCATGGCCCTACGCTCGGCTGGCGAAGTTCATCGTTGGCTGGGGCTCGCACCTTTATTACTGGATCTATCCCGGCGTGATGTGCGGCGTGATGGGAATTCTATGCGGCTACCTGGTGGGCACAATCTGGCCGGGCGCCATGAGCTCGGCGAACCCCGGTCCGATGTTTATGATGCTTTGCGCCATCCTGACCGCGGTAGTCGTGGGTTACATCGCGTACCGCGGAGTCAACGGCTCGACCTCGGTCAACATCGCCATCAACGTCATCCAGATCAGCGCCCTGCTGATTTTCTCGGTAATGGCTTTGAGCTATCGCATGAACCACCCTCCGGGGAGCGTTGCCTACAATTTCGACTCCAGCACGGGCGCTGCGTACACGTATGATTTCGCCACCGAAAAGCAGACGGTAAACGGACAACCCACCGACGTCGTTTCGCGCGATGCGATGGGCGTTCCGAAGCCCAAGCTGGATGCCGCCGGCAAGCCAGTTCCATTCAAAATCGACTATCCCGAACATGACGAGAAAGGCGCCTTCCTCTCCCATCCCAACGCGGCTTCCGTTGTCGGGGTGCACAATTTCGGTTGGATGTTCGTGCAGGCGACAGTCGCTATCCTGATCCTGGTCGGATTTGAATCGGTGACCTCCATGGGAGGTGAGGCCAAGAATCCGAAGAAGCATATTCCCATGGCCGTGATCGGCTCCCTGCTGATCCAGGGAGTGTTCTGTTACCTGATCGAGTATTTCGCGGCGAACTATTTCCTCAACAACGGATACCCGATGACCACGGCGACAGGCTCCGCGGCGCCCATCGGCGACATGATGATCATCGTCGGCGATGCTATCTTCGGCGCAGGCAACGGCCGCACCTTTATGCTGATCGAAGCGTTCACCGTGTTCCTGGCCATCATCGGAACTACGCTCTCGTGCATCAACACGGGAGCGCGCGTTACCTATGCCATGGGTAAGGATCAGGAATTGCCCGATCACCTCGGCAAACTCCACAACGCGAACCTGACCCCTCATCGCGCAATCTGGACGCTGGTGGCGATTTCGGCCGTTGTCGGCTGCATCACAGTGTCCAACCTCTTCGGTGATGCCACCGCCCTTAGCGATGCGACCCTGAAAGGGCTGCCGCAGGGCTTCTGGTCAAGTGTCGGTTACCTTTCGCACGATGCGATGGCGGCGCTGCCCAATTCGTTCATAGCTATTGCGCTGGCTTCCAACTTCGGCACATTCTTGCTCTACATGCTGAGTTGCATCACCTGCATCGTGGGATTCCACAATCACCCGGACTATAAGCCGGTTCGCCACCTTGTGATTCCGATCTTCGGGTTGGTGGCCAATCTCGCTTGCATGGCCGCATACCTGGTGCTGCCTTTCATGGGTATCGGCACCAAGCTGGAACCGTTCACTGCTCTGGGCATTGCAGCCGTCTGGGGTGTGTACGGCATCATCTACTTCATGCGCTCCAGCAAAGCCTCCGGGCGCACCACGCTGGTGAGCAGCCGCGCGAAGGCGGCCCTCGGTTGAAAGTGACCTATTAAACGCGACGGGCGGGCCGGCGAAAGTTTCCTCCGGCCTGCCCATTTCTTTATGCGAGACTCGATGAAGCATCATCGAGGGTTGACGGTTAACACCGTGGGCAGCGTCCCTGAAAACGGAAATTCGCCGGTAGGTTCCGGGCTGGAGATCGAATTCGCGCAGTTCTCCGATCCCGGCCGCGTGCGGGGGCACAACGAAGATTTTCTGGGCCACCAAGCTGCGGATACTCCGGCGCGAGCGCGTTCTCATGGATGGCTGTTCGCCGTAGCCGATGGCGTAGGAGGGCACGACCTCGGCGAGGTCGCCTCTCGAGTCGCGATTGAAACCGTTACTACAGGCTTTCGCGAAGCCGTGGCTGGTGAGCCCCACGCCTCGTTGTTACAGCGCCTGGTCCAGGCCGCGAACCTTCAGGTCTACGAGACCGGCCGCGCCGCCAGCCCGGGCGGCGTCGCGATGGCCACCACCATCGTCGCCTGCGCCCTCCGCTATGACCGGGCCGCCGTCGCCCACGTCGGCGATTCGCGCTGTTATCTGGTGCGTCACGGCCATACGTCCCTCCTCACCCGCGATCACACAGTCGTCAACGATCAGGTGCGATTGGGCATACTGAATGCGAAAGAGGCTGCCGATTCGGAACGCCGCCACCTGCTCAGCCGCTCGCTCGGTAGCGACATGTTCGTCGGCGTCGAAACCAGCGAGCACCAGGTTGTCCCCGGCGATCTCCTCGTTCTTTGCTCCGATGGGCTGCATGGCGCGGTGGAAAACGAAGAACTCGGGTCGCTTGTGGCCCGCGCTTCCGACCTCAACACCGCCGCCGGACGCCTCGTCGCGCTTGCCAATGAACGCGACGGTAGCGACAATATAAGCGTTCAGTTGATCCGCGTTCGCAGCGTCGAGCGCGTAGGTATGTACCGCGGCCGGCCATACAAACTTCGCTGAAAGTGGCTGGACCGCCCCGCTCATGAATTCATTCCATCCCGGCGACATGCTGGACCACTACCGGATCGAAAACCTGGTAGCGCGCAGCGGTATGGCTTCTATCTTTCGCGCCACCGATACCCGCACCGGCCGCATCGTTGCTCTGAAGATCCCGCATCCTGAAATGGAAGCCGATGTCGTCCTGTTCGACCGATTCAAGCGCGAACAGGAGATTGGCCAGAAACTCGACCATCCTTTTGTTATGAAGGTCCTTCCCAATGAGGGCGCCAGCCAGATTTACATGGTGATGGAGTGGGTCGACGGCCGTCTGCTCCGGCAAATTCTCGGCCAGGAGAGAAAGCTGCCGGTCGATCGCGCGATCGACCTGACCCGCAAGATTTGCGATGCGCTCGATTACATTCACCGCCACGGCGTGGTCCACCGTGATCTGAAGCCCGAGAACATCATGGTGGACGATCCAGGCAATATCAAGCTCATTGATTTTGGTATCGCCGGCCACGAAGGATCGCGCCGCCTGACTTTCGCCAAACTCTCACAGCTAATGGGCACTCCTGATTACATTTCCCCGGAGCAGGTAAAAGGGAAGCGCGGCGACGGCCGCAGCGATATCTATGCCGTCGGCGTCATGTTCTATGAGATGCTGACCGGCAAAGTGCCGTTTCAAGGCCCCAATGCCTTCGCCATTATGAATGACCGGCTCCTGAACAATCCAATTCCGCCGCGGGAAATCGATCCTTCGATCTCTCCGCAATTGCAGGAGATCATTTATAGGGCGCTGGAGCGCGATCCTAAGAACCGGTATGCCACGGCCCGCGAATTTCTACAGGATCTGGAGCATCCTGATCAGGTCGGCGTGGCCGAGCGGCCGGAATTACGCGAGTGGAAGAACCGCCGGCAGGCATGGCCGAGGCGCCTGGCGTTTTATGCGATGTTGGCCCTGATCCCGGTGGTGATTTTCGGGCTGCTCTTGTGGGTCGCCAAGCATACGTGACCGAAAAACTTCCCTACGCCTCCGTTTTCTTCTTTTCCAAATCCTCCGCCAGAATCACCGCCTCGGCCAGGTCCCGCATCGGCCGCCGCAGCCGCCGGCTTTCATTCCGCAACCGCAAGTACGCTTCCTCTTCGCTGAGCCCATGCTTCTGCTGCATAATCCCCTTAGCGCGCTCGATCAGCTTCCGCGCTTCGAGCGTGCGCTTCATCTCCAGCGTCTCCGACATCAGTCGCGCATTTTCGATCGCGATCGCCGCCTGGCCCGCTACCACGTTCACAAACCCCATTTCGTCTTCGGTGAAGGTGCGCACATCGCGGGCATAAATGTTCATCGTTCCGATGACTTTTTCGCGCGTCATCAGCGGCACCGACAGCAGTGAAGCCAGGCCCGTCTTCCGCGCCAATTCCGGATACCGGTATTGCTTCTCGTCAATGACGTTCGGAATCATGATGGGCCGCCCCTCGCGCACCACGCGTCCGATGAGCGAGTCTTCAATCTTCAACGGCATCTTGTGCAGGTATTCCGGTGACGAGCAGCGGGCCGCGGAAATCACCAGCTCCCGCCGGTCTTCGTCCACCAGCATGATCGAACAAACCGGCGAATTGAGCGTCTCGGCCATCATCTCGGAGATCGCCTGCAAAATCCGGTCCAGGTAATTCTCCTCGGAAATGGTGCGCGCCAGCCCCGCCAGCGCCTCCATGCGGCGCGCCGCGCTCTCCGACCGCTGTTCCAACTTCGATTTCGCGATCGCGCCGCCCATCTGCTCGCCAATAAAACTAACCAGCGCGACTTCATCCGGCCCGTGCGCGTGTTTGGGTCTGTGATGGATATTGATAACCCCGATCAGTTCGCCATTGCTGATCAGCGGAACCGACAAAAACGCTTCATACGTGTCTTCCGGCAGCGTCTGAAACGCCTTGAAGCGCGCGTCAGCCGAAGCGTTGGCAGACAGTGCAACTACCGATTTGTGCTGCGCCACCCAACCTGTAATTCCCTCCCCCATCTTCATTCGGAGGTGGCCGATTTCATCCGAATGCGGCAATTGGGATGCCCGGAGAACGATCTCGTTAGTGGCGTGATCCACAAGGTAAACCAGACACGCATCACAACTGGTCACGTCCACCGCCAGCCCGACCAGTTCCTGCAGCATCTTCTCCAGGCTCAGGTTGGAACTTACGATATTGCTGATCTGGTGCAGCAATTCAACTTGACTCTTGACCTCCGAAGCCACCACTTTAATCCCTCCTCGACTCGTATTTTCAGGTGCGGCTGGCATGGCGTGGCACGAAACTACTCGGATCGGCCCCTATGGCCGATTGATTCAATCTGATTGTAAATGCGTGGTTTAGGTCGAGTCCAATCCAAAATTTCTATGGACTCGATGGATCGGGGGGCGACCGGGAGATGCCCCTATTGGCAAGCCGGCCTGCGCGGTCAGCGCCCGACTCAGATCCAATTCGGTAATCTTATCCAATTGAATCAGATACTCTCCGATCCGCTGTCCGGCCGGACGGCGAAGGAGCGCCTTCTGCAGTTCTTCCGGCGACAGGCAGCGTAGGCTGACCAGTACCTCTCCCAGTCGGGGCCGGCTATGAATTTCCAGGGGATCGCTCGGATACAGATGCTCAGTCTTCCGCCACGTGAGCGAATGACGCTCGATGCGCGCCGTACAGAACAGACGCAGAGCCTCGGCAGTGGCCGCGCAATTCACCAGGTTGCCCCACAGCATCCGCAGGGGCGCCCAGGCGGCGAAACGCATTCCATAGATCCGCCCGCTGAGATGGATGCGGACCCCGATCTGCGCCACCGCAATCCACAGGCAAAGGGAGCAGGCTCGTGAAACCCAGCCTGGAAGCGGGTTGGGAAAATCCGCAACGTGCCCGGAATAAGCGGCCGCCACATATCCGACTACCCAATAGAAGAACAGCAGATTGGCGAATGGTGAAAGCAGATTGCCGGCAAGACCTTTGCGATCTCTCCAGAACCAATACCTCTGTGTGAGCGGAACGCGCCATCCGTGGTGCTGCCAACCCTGCAGCGTGATCCCAGCCACCCACCGGCTTCGTTGCCGCACCGCCGCGCGCCAGTTCCGCGGGAAATACTCTCGCGTCGCGACGGGCCCCGCCGCCGCGCGCTGAATCGGCAAAAAAATCTGGCGATATCCGGATGCATGCATGCGGAACCCATTTTCATAGTCTTCCGTCAGACAGACGGGATCAAACGGGTCTCCATGCCGGCGCCGGAGGTTCTCCAGGGCCTCGCGGGCAAATCCGGTGCCGACACCGTTGGATGGCAGAAATCCGCCAAGGCGTCCGCGCACCGGAATGTCTTTGAACTGGTACTCCGCGAATTCATCGCAATAAATTCCGTGCGTCCACTCCCGCAGCGGCGTCGGCAGCGGCAGCACCGGGACTTGCACCATGTCGTAGTCTCGCGAAAACCAGTTCACCAGCCGTAGCGACTCCGGATGGATCAGATCTTCGGCATCGTGCGTCATCACGATTTCATATCGCGCCTGTTCGCGCCTCTCATAATTGCTCATCGCGTGATAGGCGCGGTTCAGACAATCACCCTTCGATGTGGGCCCCAGATGAGGGCAGAGCGCAACATGCACGCGTGGATTTATCCGCGCCATCTCCTGGACCACCCTGACGGTGTTCCAGTCGTTGGGATAAACGCCGACAAAGAAATCATAATTCGCGTACCGGATGACCTCCAGATTGTGCTCCAGCATCTTGCCGATAACGTCAAATTCCCGCCACAGAGGCACCAGAATTGCGATCCGCCGCTGGCTCGCGCCGGCCAGTTCCGCCTCAGAGGGCCACGGAAACGGCGTCCGCCGCTTCAAGCAAAATACCAGCGTGATCCAAAGATCATCCAACCCGCTCAACAGGATCCACACCGCTAGCGGGACCAGACACGCCGCCACCCAGGCATCGAGCCACACAACCACTAGTGACAAACCAACTTGGGGATTCTCACTTTTCGGATTGCCGTCGCGCGCGGTTCCGTGTCGGACAGGCACGGCCGGGATGGAGCGAGAAGCCGCCGAAGGCGGCCCTGGAAAACGGCGGCGCAGCCGCCCACCTGATCTTACAGCTTGACTTCGCTGTCCTTCAAATCTGTCCCCGGATCCTTCGCCCCCTTGGGTGCGACGGGCCGCGCGTCTACTCCCCGCTCACTAGGAGCGGTCCCTTCCTTCCGCACTGACACCGATCCTCGGTCCGCCGTGATCCGAATCATCGGGCCACTTCCGACGCTGCCCTTCAAAGTCGATGTCCGCCCCTCCACTTGCTTCTCCAGGGGCGGTCCGAAATCGTTGGTCGCATCGCCTCGCTCGGCCGTGGCGAGCAGTTGGAAACCAGCTTTATCCGGCAGCACGAGATCAATTCGTCCGACCGCAGAATGCACTTCGATCTTAGGAAGCGGATTCCGGCCGGGCTGCAATTCGATGTCGCCGCGCTCCGTCTCGAGATTCAGTGAATTCGTAAAGCCTTCCAGCCGGATATCGCGCGACCGTGTCACGAGTCGCACCGGGCCCACTACGTCCCGCGCCGTGAACCCTCCCAGGTCCATATTGATGCTGCCGGGCACTGCCGCCACTCGCAGTTCCGTATTGCGCGCTCCTTCGAACTGCAGCGGCTTCGACAGGTTCTTGAAATCCAGCGTCCCGACGTACGCGCCATGGATCGTCACCTGACCCGATACGTTCTGCATCTCGATGTCGGAACCCCGGCCATCCAGTTGAATGTCGCCTTGCATATCGGCCGCTCGAACCACCTCGCTACGTCCTATCTCCAGGCGCGTGTTGCCGGCAATCCGGCTCAACCGCACATCCGACCGGCCGCTTGTCAGATCGAGATTCCCGGCCACGTCCGAGATCTCGTAATCGCCGGTTTGTCCCCGCGCCTCGATCGCGACTCCGCGCGGTACCGTGACCTCGAGATCGTCCGACATGCGTTGATTTTCCGGTACCCGATCTTGGTTTGATCGAACCGTGAGACTGTCGCCTTGCGGCACAATTTCTACCGGTGTGTTCCCGTTCGTTCTGTCCGCTTCGGTCCGTGAATAAGTCCTGATCAGTTTGCGGCCCGTTACTGTAATTTCCTGCGTATCCCCACCCGTCACCCGGATGTTGCCGCGCGGATTTTCGAATACGATGCGTTTCACTCCCATGGCTGTAGCATGCGCCGAAACCGGGTAATCATACTGCTCGCCGAAAATTTCCGGCGTGAAACGAATCCCTCGCTGGTGCACTTCGAACAGCCCCAGGCCGAACAGCGAGATCATCACCACCAGCACAACCTCCCCGCCCGTTAATCCAAAATGGCGCTGGCCCTCCGAAAGCAGCACTTCGAGCAACCGGATCAGTCCCCACGCGATCAGCAGAAACGGCCAGTATTCCGCGACCAGATCGAATATCTGCGTTTCCGGATGCAGATTCCGCCATAAAAATAGCCCGCCCACCACCACCAGAAGCAACGGCCCCGCAAATGAGCGTCGTCTCATCGCGTGTCTCCGGCCGGGGGCTGCGTCCCTGGATCTCCGGGCCGCGGCGGTGGTGGGGGATATCCGTACGGGGGCACCGGCGGCGCATCTGCTCTGCTGCCGCGGCAGAGCAGACTCAAAGCCCCGAACACAATCAGCAGCACCGGCCATGTCTCTGAAAACCGGTACGGGGTGAAGTTATTCAGTGCGAACAACACTCCCAGCGTAATCAGCGTGACCGGGCCGCGGATGGCGCGCACCATGCTCGGATTACCGTTCATGGCCCATCTCCTTGCCGCCGCTGCCAGAAAATCTCGAATACAGCAGGTATACGCCTGCCGCAATCAGCAACACCGGCCAATATCGTGTCAAGTACTCAAAATCGAAGATGTGCAGAGTGTGCAGTAACAGCAGGACGCCGAGGGCCACCAGCACAACCCCCGCCACAGGCGCGTTGCTGGGATGTCCTCCCAGGTTGATGATGCTCGAATACTCGTCGACGGGTTCGCCCGCCACGCGCTTTCGTGCCGTGTGATATGCCTCGAACGCCATGTAAAACACCCACACTGGTATCAGAATTCCGAAAACCACCTGCAGCGCGTCAGGACTCGCGTTCAGAATGCTGATCAGCACTCCAAAAACCACGGCATGCACCAATCCCTTCGCATATTGCCCGTTGTAGATGGCGCCCACGCCTGGAATGAACCCGAGGAACAGGGCCAGGCCGGGATTCACGTCCGCCCTGGGATACACCGGCGGAACCGGTCCCGCCGCTGGAGGTGGCGGTGCGCTTGCGGGCGCTGGAGCATGCTCGGCGCAATAGACTGTTCCGTACGCATCGCAGCGGCATGCATTGCACAAGGCCTTACCGCATGACCGGCAAAACGCTGTTGCCGCAATGTCCGGATGATTCTGGCAGTTCATATAAAAGCCCTCACTGTGGTCTCCCGCCGGGATTGGAAGCCGGGGCGCCGCTTTCACCGGGTGTTTTCACCGGTAATTTGTGCTCGTCCGGCTTCGTCTGCGGAGTTTCGGAATCGGAAACCGGCTGTTGCGCTTCCTGATCCTGTTGCCACTCTCGCAGGGTCGTTTGAATCTGGTAGACAAATTTCAAATTGTCATAAAACTTCATGGTGCGCGCCCACGTGCGGTACGCCCGGTCTTCAATCTCGGCCCAGACTTTCGTGGGCTGCAGATCGGCGGGCCGCAACTGGCGAAACTGCCCGAACAACATCGAGAAGGAAAGAATCGTCATCGCCATCGAAAGCGCAAATTTCGGCTGCAGAACCGAATTGAAAATTTTCGGAAGCCACCCTGGCTTATTCTTCTGCCACGGTGCATCGAAAAGCATCCGTGTGATCAGCTCCGGTGGGGCTTCGACTTCCGCGGCCCGCTCCATGAACGCCACGGCCGCCGCTGAATCGCGCGCCAGTGCCGCGCACGTTGCGCAGCCCGCACAATGACTCTCCACCTCGGCGCGCTGCGCCGGTTTGAGCGTGCCGTCCACGTACTCGCAGATCAGGATTTCAATCTCTGCGCAGTTCATACCGCCAGCTTCTGTTTCCGCAACAACCGTCCTAACTCGGCGCGGCCGCGATTGATTCGCGATTTTACCGTGCCCTCCGGGATGTTCAGTATTTGCGCGATCTCGCGGTATTCCATTTCCTGAAGGTCCCGCAGGATCACCGCTTCCCGTAAATCCGGCGAAAGCTTCTGTAGTGCATTCTGCAGGATCTCGCTCGCCTCGCGTCCCGCCAGTGCCTGGTCTGGCCGTTCAGCCTTCCCTTCCTGTTCTAATGTTGGAAGTTGGTCCTCAATCGAATCCGTTATCCGCTCCTGCCGCGTACGGCGATAATGATCGATCAGCAGGTTCCTGGTCACTCGCGCCAGCCAGGTCGCAAATGAACCTTCATTGGAACGAAAGCTTTTCAGCGTGCGGAACACGCGCACAAATACTTCTTGCGTAAGATCTTGTGCCTCCGCCCCGCTTCCCGTAAACCGGTAGCACAGCGCGTACACGGGGCGCGTGTGTAGCCGCACGAGTTGCTCCCACGCCGTCTGGTCGCCGGTGAGACACTGTGTTACGAGGCTGTACTCCGGATCCAAGGCTCGTTCTATCAGGTTTCGCCGCCCCTGAACACTCCATATTTGAGATGTGGCCTCCGGGCCAGCCCCGTTTGCCCCGTTCGCTTCCATCGTCAGGATCGCGGTCGCCATCGCCTTTATACTCTTTCATCCTGAGAAACGAGGCTTTATCATGATAGGTTCAATTTTTCCGGTATGCTAGTGCTGCGACGGCATTTCCGGCCAGAGGAGGGTCAATCCGCCATCACACTTGGAAGTGGGCCGTCGGCTGCCTGCTCGCGGCCGCATTAGGCCTATGGTGGCTTCACCATGCTCTTGCTGCCCGCGCCTTTGACTGGAGGTTAGCCGCCAATAGTTTCGTGGGGCTGAACTGGTTCTGGCTGTTGCTTTCCCTGTTTCCCATCTTTGGCACCTACTACTGGCGTGCTCTGCGCTGGTCAGTTATGTTAAAGCCCCTCAAGGCACACCCTTCCATTCGCAACCTCCTGTCCGCCACCGTTATAGGGTTTACCGCGATTACTTTGTTCGGGCGCGCCGGCGAGCTGATTCGCCCCTATCTAATTGCCCGGAAAGAGGATGTTCCTCTCTCATCGCAATTTGCCATGCTTCTGCTCGAACGTATGTTCGACCTTTTGATGGCTCTTCTGCTGTTTGGGTTTGCCTTGGCCCGAATCAATGCTTCGGGGATGGCGGTCGGACCGAAGCTGAGTTCGGTGTTGGCCATCGGCGGCAAATTGCTCGGCTTCGTCGGGCTCATCCTGCTGATTCTGCTACTCTCGTTCCGACATCTGGCTGAACCCGCGCGAAGGCGGCTTACCGACGCACTCCGCTTTCTTCCGGAACATCAATTCCTCAAAGCAGAAAAACTGGTTACAGCCTTTGTGCAGGGGATTGAATCCACCCGGAGCGATGCCGCTCTGCTGCTTGTCCTGTTCTACTCGGTAATTGAGTGGGTGTTTATCGTGGCCTGTTATTGGTGTGTAGTCAAGTCCTTTCCCACCATCTCTATTACATTTGTAGATTTACTCATTTTTCTTGGGTTTGTCTCTTTCGGCGCAGTCATTCAGCTACCCGGCATTGGGGGTGGTATCCAAGTCGTTTCGGTCTTGGTGCTCACTGAATTGTTCGGTGCACGACTGGAAGCAGCCACTGCGTTCGCGTTTATCATCTGGATTACGTCATTCGTAGTAATTGTTCCGGCTGGCCTGCTCATCGCCTTAAAAGAAGGCCTGAAATGGAAGAGCCTGCGGCAGATTGGCCGTGAGGTCGCACTATGAAGTGTCCGTTTTGCAATCATTTACATGACAAAGTGGTAGATTCTCGTGAAAGCAAGGAGGGAGACGCCATTCGGCGCCGGCGGGAATGCCTTTCTTGTGAGCGCCGCTATACCACTTACGAGCGGATCGATGAGGTCCCGTATATGGTCGTGAAGAAGGACGGCCGTCGCGAGAAATTTGACCGCCAAAAGGTTTTGGCTGGACTCTTGAAGGCGTGCGAAAAGCGCCCCGTCAGTATGGGCAAGTTGTCGGAGATGGTCAATCTGGTCGAGTCGAAAGTCAGCGACTCCCCGGATCGCGAAATATCTACTATTGACATAGGAGAATTTCTCATAGATCGCCTCCGCGACCTCGATAAGATTGCCTATGTCCGGTTTGCTTCGGTTTACCGGGATTTCCAGGACGAACAAGCTTTTTTCAACGAACTTAAGAGTCTTATGCGCCAGAAACGTCCGTGACTCCTGTAACCAATACTCCTTCCAGACATCTCTTAAAATAGGACTTAACTTTGTTACGGAATGGTGTTATCATCGGTCGAAAGCTAAATCCCGGATGTCGATGGTTCCAGCAGTTCGGGCCGTTTCAGCAACTCGCAGTCTGCTCACATAAACCCCGTTCCCAGACACATTTGGTGGAGTTGACCGTGTCTCAGGGGGGAGGTAAGTCTTAGTGGATCAATTTGAAGACCAGTTCTTGCCAGAGGGTACGGAAGCGCTCGGTCTCGGTTTTGAAGATGATGCCAAGTTCTTCGACGCCGAAGCGCATGAAGCCGATTTTCTACACCCCCAACCGGTGGTGGAAGAATCGATCTACACCGATGATCCGGTCCGGGTCTATCTGCGCGAGATGGGTGCGGTTCCGCTGCTGACACGCGAGGGAGAAGTTGACCTCGCCCGTCGCATGGAGCGTGGCAAGTTGCGAATGCAAAAGGCCATCAGCCGCTCTGCTTTGGTCCAGCGAGTAGTTGTTGATTTAGCCGAGCAGGTGAAGAAGTCCGCCATTGAGCTGGAAAGTGTAGTGGATCTCGGCGACGTCGAAGAGGGTTCCCCCGCCGATCTGAAAGTTCGTCTCGACGCCCAGAAGCACTTCGTTGATGTAGTGGCTCTTCACCGCAAACAAGGGCAGTTGCAGGAGAAAGTCATGGCCACCCCGGTGGCCAATAAGAAACCGCGCAAGAAGCTGTGCGGCCGCTTGAACCGCGCCAAGGTGGAAACCTCTCTGGCGATCCGCTGGGTGCCTTTCAAGTCCATCAAATGGAAGGAGTTCTCGCGTGAGATCGAACGCGCCGTAGACGAGCTCAGCCATTTGGATAGCGAGGCCAAGAAGCTGGAGACGCGCAATAATGCCGCCCAGCAGCTGCGCCTTCGCGAACTGAAACGCGAAATCAAGAAGCGGGAAGCTACCGCCGGCGCGACTCTGCCGGAACTCAAGCATAGCCTGACGGTGATCCGGCATGGCGAAGCGGAAGCCGAACGTGCCAAAAAAGATCTTGTTGAGGCCAACCTTCGTTTGGTTGTTTCGGTTGCCAAAAAGTACGTGAACCGTGGATTGCACCTTCTGGACTTGATCCAGGAAGGCAATATCGGCCTGATGCGCGCTGCCGACAAATTCGAATACCGTCGCGGATACAAATTTTCGACCTATGCCACGTGGTGGATTCGTCAGGCGATCACACGCGCCATTGCCGACCAATCCCGAACCATTCGTATCCCGGTACACATGAACGAGAGCATGAACAAGTTCCTGCGGGCTACCCGGGAACTTGAGAAGGAACTCGGCCGCACTCCTACAAATGAAGAAATTGGCCGCCGAATGGACATCCCGGTTGAAAAAGTGCAGAAGCTGAAAACCATCTCGCGCGATCCGGTTTCTTTGGAGACTCCGGTGGGTCGCGATGGTGAGTCGGCTTTGGGCGATCTGATCGAAGACCGCTGGGTGGGTTCGCCCGTGGACGCGGTCATCGAAACCAATGTGCGTGACGAGACGGCCGGCATCCTCAAGACCCTTTCCCCTAAAGAGGAGAAGGTAATCCGGATGCGATTCGGGATCGGTTGTGAGCGGGAACATACGCTCGAGGAGATCGGTCAGGAGTTCGATGTGACACGCGAGCGAATTCGTCAGATTGAAGCGAAGGCGCTCCGGCAACTTCGGGCGCCCGAGCGGGCCCGGCGTCTGCGCGCTCTGATGGCTGCCCGGTAAGGGCGTCAAAATTCCACATCCTGTTGCTGTGCGTCCACACGTTTCGCCGTAGACGCGTTAAGAAACGGCACCCTTCCATTTGGCCGCTTGATTGCTTGTTAGCCTCCGGAAGGAGATCGCCGGAGTGACCATTGCTAGAATCACCACACCTGGCTTGGCCGCGATGGGCGTCTCCGTCACGCTCTTGTGGAGTTGCCTGATTGGCGAACGCGTTCTGATGCGGAACGCAGCTCACGAACAGACGCGCGTGCTGCACGAGATGAACCTGTTACGCCAAAAGCAGCGCTCTGAGCCGGCATCGGCGCCACTTCCCGTCCGTCCGCACCGCCCTCAAGCCGCCAAAGGCTGAATTAAAATCACGGCAGCACGTACAATTGGAAGCAGCTGTCCGGCGCGTAGTGACTGATTACAGCGCTACTCTCGACCGAGACGGGACACCGGGACGTAGTGAAACGTGAAGCCCGTGAGAGCGTCTATAATAGACAAGAACGGGATGCTGGAGAACGAAAATCCCCAGGTGGAATCCGTCGCGTCTTCCGAAGCTCCTCCGATGCCGCAATCTGAGGAGCCGCACCAGGACGCGCAGACCACCAAGGCCGCACTATTCGGCGCTCTATCCTGGGCTCGCGACCTCGCGTTTTCCATCCTCATCGCCGTTATCCTGATCGTGTTCATCTACCAGCCGGTCAAAGTGGAAGGCACCAGCATGATGCCCACGCTGACCGATCAGGAGCGGATCTTCATCAACAAATTCACCTATCATTACGGGCTCGGAGAAATCCAGCGCGGCGACATGGTGGTGTTCTGGTATCCGCGGGACACATCGAAATCGTACATCAAACGCATCATCGGAGTCCCCGGTGACACCGTGCGGATCGATGAAGGCGACGTCTACTTGAACGGAAAGCGCCTGATCGAAGACTACGTGCCGGATATCAACCGCGACCGGGTTTCCTGGGGACCGCAGCAGGTCCCGGCAGACAACTATTTTGTGCTGGGAGACCACCGCAATTCCTCCAATGACAGCCGCACCTGGGGCTGGGTGGATCGCAAGTACATTTACGGCAAAGCGGTTTTTGTCTATTGGCCCCTCGATAAAATGGGCCGCCTGCACTGAGTCAACGGCGGAAGATCCAGAGCACGAGCGAGAAGACCAGGCTGAGCAGGAGGCAAGTGGCCAGTGGGAAGTAAAAGCTCGAGTTCTTGCCCTGGATGTAAATGTCGCCGGGCAGGTGTCCCAGCCGGAACGGCAGCCGGCCGCTCAGGCTGACGAGCACACCCAACAACACCAGCACCACGCCGGACACGATCAGGATGCGGCCGAGCCCCACAATTCGAGTATAGTCCCGGCCCTACGCGGTGGCGGGCCGGTCTTCGATCCACGGCAGGTAGGCGGCGCCATACAGGCCGGCTTCGTTACCCAAAGTGGCCCGCTCAATCCGCGTGCCGCCTTTGGTAAGGCGGAAAGTGGCCGACTGCCGTTCGACGGCCTGCATCATAGGCGGCGCAAAAAATTCCCAGGCCGGCAACATCCCGCCGCTCAATAGATACAGCGGAAAATTGAAAGTGTTGATCAGCACCGCCAGCGTGGTCCCCAGCGATTCCCCCATCACGCGCCAGATCTCGAGCGCTTTCTGCCCGGCGGCGTCGGAACGCTGGGCTAGCTGGTAAACCTCCTTGGAGCTGAGGTTCTCGCCCAGTTGGAGCAAGCGAGCCATGGCCGTGATCGCAGTCGCGGAAGCATGTTTCTCCACGCATCCCTGGCTGCCGCAGCCGCACGGGTTCCCGTTCGGCACGGCGATCAAGTGGCCCAGTTCACCGGCCATTCCCGTTATGCCGCGGATCACGCGGCCGCACGATATAATTCCGCCGCCGATGCCGGTTCCTAGCGTGAGCAGCACGAGATCATCGACTTCCCGTCCGGCTCCCATCCATTTCTCTCCAAGCGCGGCAGCGTTGGCGTCGTTCTCCAGGATCACGAAACTTGCCAGACGCTTCTGAAGTTCCGCCCGGATCGGGAAATTTTCCAGGAATGGCAGGTTGTTGCTGTTGCGGATAATTCCCTCTCTGAAATCGATGAAGCCCGGCACGCCGATTCCGATGCCCGCCAGCCCGCTGACTCCGTACTTCTCACGAATCCGCGAAATCGCTCCTACCATTTCTTCCATAACCGCTTCGCGCCCCGCGGAAAATTGTGTCGAGCCGGAGACTTTATCCAGAATGGTGCCGGACCGGTCAATCGCGGCCGCTCGCAAATTGGTGCCCCCGAGATCGAGACCGATTGAATATTCATTCACGAGCGGCATCATAGCACGGGCATCACCCAGGCGACGGCACGCTGGCAGCCAACCGGGCCGACTGCTAACGCTTGAATAACTGATAACAATGGGTACCATAGAACATTTTCGGTTGAAAATGATACGCACTTTGGTGGACGATGAAACATAAGATGCACTGAAGTACGTCGATAAGATAGGCAGAAGCTATGGGGTCCGAACGCTATATCGAAATTCCGGGAAATCGAACGCACGAGTTGCCGCCTTTGCTGGTGCATGGGGCTGAATCTGTGACGACTGAAGAAGCGGCTGGGCTGGATTCGGTGATGCTGGAGGCCGAAGACATGTTGGCGCCGGCCGATGTCGACCGGGCCGTTCTCGAACAGCGGAAGTTCGATCTCGCGGTCCAACTGGCTACGCACTATCGGGCCTTGCTCTCGCAATGGCAATGGGGCGATTCCGTATTGGAATGGATCCGCCAATGCGAAATTACTTTTGAGTGCGAAGAGGCGCTGCGAAACCTCCTCCATCCCGACGTGTGGCCGCACGCCAGCCGCGCCAGCTTCGTCTCATTGCTGCGAAGCAAACGCGTGCCCACTCACGGCGTAGCGTTGGAACGGGCGGTTGGATTGCGGCTGACCTTCCGCCAGCCTCCGCCCATCGACTGCTTCTCCAACCAGTTCCTGCTGTACCTGAACTCCTCGATTGCGGATAGCGCATACCAGACCTGGTCCCATCTCGGCCCGGATGCCCTGATGCTGTTGCCGCCGGAGCGCTTTCATTTCGAAGTCGTGGACTTCACCAACTGAGCGCCACGCCGGTCTACGCACCGTTTTCGAGATTACTGGCCGGCTCAACCTCGGCAATTTATTGATGACCGTGGCACTTGGCGAGGATCGATGGATGGCAGGTTCTCCCCTCCCTCTTGCAGCACGCTTTCCCTTCAGGGATAATACGGGTCAGATCTCAAAAGAAGATTAGCTTTACCGACTGACAGGAGATTCCGCTTTGCGAAGCGTCCTGGTTGCCGCTTTGGCCTCCTATACCCATGGCCGTCAAAAGTCTCAAGCCCGCCGCTTCTTGAGCGGCCTGTCCCGGGATGAGCTTCAGTTCATAGCGGAATACCTGGGCGCCTCCATCCTGGAATCCACTGAACCGGCGGCGTGCTCCCGGCCCGAATCAACCGAGCGCATCGCGGAATTCCAGCATTGCCACATCGGCGGATCCGCTGGTTCCAGTCCCGATCTGGATCATAAGACGATTCTGCTGATCGAATACCTCTCTCGCAGCGGATTGCGGAAGACTTCAGTCGGAATTGGGACTACCCACGCCTGACCGCTCTACTTCGGCCACACCCCGAGCAAGCGCCTCACCAATACCAATTGCCCGATGTGATACGAGTTGTGATCGGCGATGAGCAGTGCTTCGCGCAACAGCGTCTGCCCGTCACCCCAGGGAAATTTCCGGTGTAGATCGCGCTTGGTGTCGCGGACAAGAGCTTGGAATTCCGCCAGGTCATGGCGCACGGCTTTCAGCGAACGCGCCCAGTGACTGGCCTTCTCCGGCACCGGGCTCGTTGGCCAATACCCCTCAGGCCATTTCGGCGACTCATGTTCCCCCGAAATACTGAACCGCAGAATGTCTTCTTGCGCGATTCGCATATGTTCCAGAAGCTCCCACGCCGAGTACGGAAGCCCCTTCGGCCGCACGCCAACCTGATCGAGAGGAAAGCCCTTCACGGCGCCATCAAGCGTCGCATGCGCTTGACCTCCTTCGAGAAGCTTGATCAGATGTTCGCGCAAAACCGCGTCATTCGGCATAGGCTCTCTACTGTACGATGCCGGCTCCGCCACTCTGTGGCTCCAGGCGGATTTCTCCGAATGCGCTCTCGTATTGCGTCACATTCTGCTGCAGCACGTTCAACAGCGCTTTGGCCTGCTGCGGGCTAACATAAATACCTTGAAAATTGTAGATGGAAACGTTATCCGGAGCGGTTTGATTGACGCGCCCGAACAGCAGCAGGAAGTCCCAAAGGTTCACGCGAATTTGCACGCTGTTGGCATAATTCTCACGATAATCGGGAGTGTTGCTGAGTTGGATCTTGGGAGCAACGGGCTGCGTCATCCCTACAGGGTAGCACCCGCAATCCGGCGGGCCGACGCGGTCGGCTTTGTAAGATTCAAGAATCTTTACGAATTTGGTACAACCGTTGCACACACTTCAGCGTCCGATCAATTGAGGCCGCTAAATGAAAGCATTCATCGAGAATCATACAATGGGGCAGGTCCACTGCCCGATGTGCACTCACACGGTTCCCGCCGATATTGATTTGAAAGGGAAACGCCCCCGCGTGGCGGCCGGTCAACGTTGTCCACGTTGCGGTGCCTCGCTGGATGTGGCAGTGATAGTACAGGTTCCAGAGGCCGCCTAGTACGGCCCCAAGTTTGCGGGGTTGTTCCAATGAACGGTTTCTGTCATAGTGTGTTTAGAGAATCCGGGTACCCATGCGACGTAAGCCACAGCCCAAGCAAGAACCGGTGATCCCGGCGGCGATCCTGGAGAACGCCAAACGGTCAATCTCCACCGATCGCCTAAAGAAAGTGTCAAAGTGCACAGTGTGCGGCACTGAGGCTCCAGTTAGCGGGGATGAAACTCTGTGCTGGGTATGCCGCCGCCTGAAAGTTAGCGCCTGGCGCGATATCGAACAGCAAATGCCTGCCCAAGAATAATTCGCCCTTCAAGTTTCCAGCGCCTGGGCCAGTTCCTCCCACTCAGTCATAAGCTTTCCAAGCTGCGACCGGCAGGCTTCCAAGAGGTCCGTTACCCGGTGCGTCTCTTCCACACTGACAAAATTGGCCAGCGCCGATTCATGAGCGGCAATTTCTGTCTCTAAGCGGGCTACCTCTTTTTCGACAGTCTGGCGGCGCTCCTCCATTTGTCGCATCTTGATAGGATTGACCCGCTTCTCCGGCAGCTTGGGTGCCGGCCGGCCGTTGGTTTCGACCGTGACTTCAGTCACAGCCATGGCTTGGCCGCCGCCCTGCTTGCGCCACAGATAGTCCTCGTAATTGCCGGGATATACGGTGACCTGGCCGTCCTCGATTTCAAAAACGCGCGTGGCGAGCCGGTCGATAAAGTAGCGGTCGTGCGACACGAAGACGACGGTGCCGGTGTACTCCTGGAGAGCGGTTAGCAGCACATCCTTGGCGCGCATGTCCAGGTGGTTTGTAGGTTCGTCCAGCAGCAGGAAATTAGAAGGCATCAGGAGCATGCGGGCGAGCGCGTAGCGGTTGCGTTCCCCTCCCGAGAGAACTCCGATGGACTTGAAGACATCGTCTTCAGAGAACAGAAAGCTGCCGAGAATGTTGCGGAGTTCGGTATTGCTGGCGCGGGGCGCGACGGTGCCTATATCATCGAGCAGCCGCGCCGTGGGATCCAGTTCCTTGTACTGGTCCTGCGCAAAATAGTCCGGCTCGGCGTTGTGCCCCAGCGTGTAGGAACCGGTGGTAACGGCCTCGGTGCCTGCCAGGATTTTAATAAGGGTCGACTTCCCCGCCCCGTTCACTCCCACCAACGCTACGCGGTCGCCACGCTCGATGATGAACTTGGCCCCGGAGAAAACAAGGTGATCGCCATAACTCTTGGCGACGTTCTGAAACTCAGCCACCACGCGGCCGCTGGCCTTCGGTTGCGGGAATTTGAAGTGAATCGACTTCTCTTCCGGCGGAATCTCGATTCGTTCGATCCGCTCCAGTTCCTTGATGCGGCTCTGGACTTGTTTCGCCTTGGTGGCTTGATAGCGAAACCGGTTGATGAAGGCTTCGATCTGCTTGATGCGATCCTGCTGGTTGTCGTAAGCCGACTGAAGCTGCGAGAGGCGCTCGGCTTTCTGCTCCTCGTAACGGGAGTAACCGCCGGTATAGAAGTTCAGACCTTTGTTCCACAGCTCTAGAATCTTGCGGACCGTGACGTCCAGAAAGTAACGGTCGTGCGACACCAGCACGATGGCATGCGGGTACGATTCCAGATAGCCTTCGAGCCAGTTGCGCGCCTCCAGGTCGAGGTGGTTGGTCGGCTCATCGAGCAGCAGCAGATTCGGTTTTTCGAGCAGCAGCTTGGCAAGCGCGATGCGCATTTGCCAACCGCCTGAGAATTCCTCGGTATGCTTCTTCCAGTCGCGCTGCGCGAACCCGAGGCCCGAGAGGACGGCGCCAACTTGTGCTTCCAGCGCGTAACCGTCGCGCGCATGAAATTCGCTTTGGGCGCGGTGGAATCGCTCGGCCACCTGGGCATATTCGGCGCCGGCCGGGTCCAGCTCAGCCATGCGGTGCGTCAACTGCTCCTGCTCCTCCTCGAGCGCGCGGATGTCGTCGAAGACCGTCATGCACTCGGCGAAAACGCTGCGGCCGGAAAGCGAGAGTCCTTCTTGCGGCAAATAGCCGAGCGTGAGACCTTTCTGGGTGGTCAGCGTGCCGGAATCGAGACCTTCCATGCCGGCCAGCACTTTCAGCAAGGACGATTTGCCAGTGCCATTGGCGCCGACAATGCCGGTGCGCTCATTGGGAGTCACCAGCCAATCGGCATTTTCAAACAGGATCTTGGGGCCGTAGCGTTTACCCGCCCCGGTGAGTTGGATCATGGAGTCTCTACTTATTTTAGCGGTCTACGCGGACCATCCGATGTCGCATTGCGTCATGAGCGCGCCGTAGGCTCGCGACAAGATCGCCGGCGTTCGGCGAGGAAAGAAAAGCGGCCCCGGCCTGCGGGGCCCGACGCGACCGCAGGCCCGGGGACCGGACAGGGGGAGAAGGTTCTCTGGACACCTGTCACTTATATAGACGCAGCAAACAGCGGTCCGGTCACAGCCAGTATTGGTACGCACCGGCGGAAATCACGTAGATGCCTAGCGCTAGGTTAGTCGTGGCATGCGCCACGATACAATCGGCGAGGCTCTTGGTGCGGACCAGCCACCAGTTATAGGCAATTCCAGCGAGCAGGCCCACTTCCCAATACGGGCCGTGCTCGGAAGCGAAGACGACGGCGACCGCCCAGAATGCCACCGGGCTGTATGTGCCAAGTGGCACTTTCTGGAAATCCCTGCTATCGATAAGCCAACGCATCAGCCAGCCGCGCCAGAACAACTCCTCCAGCACCGGCACCAGGCCGGCGCTAGTGAGCATGCGAACGACAAGGAAGGCCTTGTTTCGCGCAAGCGAGGGTGTCAAGCCTGTAACGGCACGACCCGTCAGACTGTTTTCGAATACCCAGTGGTGACGGTAATGGAACAGCAGGTCGGGACCGATCCAGATCAGGAAGACTGCCATGCCAATACCGAAGCTGGCGAACGCGTGCGCAGGACGGAAGCGGAGAACGTGCCTGGACCAGATCAAGATTATGGCCAGCACGATCGCGAACCGAGACGTATGAACGAGCAGTGGGGAGAGAGGGACCCAAGGGCCAAGCGCCAGCAAGCCCACATAGACGACAAATGGCGCGACATATGCCAGCGTCGGGTGTCGGCTCAATCTCTCAGCGGCTCCGTCGGGAACCGCTGGCAGGAGGGGCCGGCGGCCGGGCATTAATTACGGGAATGAGCGTGTTGCGAGACGGCGGCGGCTGCGGGTGGGAGCGCGCCACCAGCTCGCGGTTGAGCGTAGCGACGAATTCCTGGATCTGCACCTGCATCTCACCCATCTTTTCGCGCATGTTCAGAATAATCTCGACACCTGCCAGGTTGACGCCGAGGTCGCGCGTCAGATGCAGAATCACCTCGAGCCGCTCCAGGTCGTCTTCGGTGTACAGGCGCGTGTTGCCTTCGCTACGAGAGGGCTTCAGCAATCCTTCGCGCTCGTACAGCCGCAAGGTCTGAGGATGGATCTCGTACTGCTCCGCAACGGAGGAGATCATGAAGGCCGCTTTGGATTTTGATCGCGCCATCTTCAAACCTTTGACCACATATCGCTGCGTGGATCCTCGGGATGAAGCTTAGCGATCTTTCGCAGCAATTCCCGGGTTTCTTCATCGCGCGGCTCGGGCGCCTCGATCGCCACTTCCACAATCTGGTCGCCCCGCTGGCCGCTGCGCTGGTTCAGGACGCCTTTTTCCCGCAAGCGGAAACGCTGGCCGTTCTTGGTGCCCTGCGGAATCTTAAGGAGGGTGCGTCCATCAATGGTCGGCACTTCGATCTTGGCGCCCAAAGCGGCCTCCCAGACGGTGACCGGCACCTTGATTTCGATATTGTCCCCTTCGCGGTGGAAGAACGGATGTTCTTCCACTTTGGTGTTGATGTACAGGTCTCCCGGAGGCGCGCCCTGCGTGCCGGCATTGCCCTTTCCGGGGACGCGAAGCCGCGAGCCATTGCGCGCGCCGGGCGGGATGCGCACTTCGACAGTTTCAGTGCGCGTGACGCGGCCATCGCCGCCGCAGGTGGGGCAGGCATTCCGCAGCTTACCGGAGCCGCCGCAGCGGGGGCAGGTCAGGTTGAACTTCATCGCGCCGGCCATCTGCGTGACGTTGCCGGAGCCCTTACACTGCGGGCAAGGCACCTCGCCCGCGCCGGTAGATCCGGAACCGCGGCACGTGCCGCAGATATCGTAGCGGGTGATGTTCAGGCGCGCCTGGGTGCCGCGGATGGCTTGCCAGAAATCGATATCCATCACATATTCGAGGTCGCCGCCCTTTTCGGGCTCCGCTTGCGGGCCGCCTCGGCCCCCGAAAAACTGCGAGAAGATATCACGGAAACCGGCCCCCGACGCGGTGCCCTGTCCGGCTTCCGGGCGGCGGCCGGCGGCGCCACCGGCCGCGCCAGCCATGAAGTCGGAGAAATCGAAACCGCCGAAGTCCATATTCGGACCGTTGCCCGGTCCGGGGCCGGCCGGGCCGGCTCCGGCAAAACCGTTTTCGGCATAAACACCGTATTGGTCGTACACCTGACGCTTCTTGGCGTCGCTCAAGATGTCGTAAGCTTCCTGGACGTTCTTAAAGCGCTCCTCGGCGGCTTTATCCCCCGGGTTGAGATCGGGGTGGTATTTGCGGGCGAGCTTGCGGTAAGCCTTGCGGATATCGTCCGCCGAGGCTTTGCGCGGAACGCCCAGCGTTTCGTAATAGTCGTGTTTTGGGGCCGTTGGCATTAGAAAAACGGGCAGGCTGGAAGCCTGCCCCACTCTTATTTCTTGTCGTCGACATCGACGAACTCGGCGTCGACTACGTTATCTTTACCGCCATCCTTCTTGCTTTGGTCGCCACCGGGTTGGCCGCCTTCGGGAGGCGTCTGGCCGCCAGGCTGCGTGGAGGCGGACTTATACATTGCTTCCGCCAACTTGTGGCTGGCAGTGGTCAGCCGGTCGGTGGCAGCGTTGATGCGGTCCGGATCGTTTTCCGTGATCGCCTTTTTGGTCTCTTCGAGAGCCGTTTCGATTTCCTTGGCCTCGGCTTCGCTGATCTTGCCGCGATGCTCTTTTAGCGTCTTTTAGACGTTGTAGACCATGGCATAGGCCTTGTTCTTGGCTTCGATGGTGTCGCGCTGCTTTCGGTCGTCGGCCGCGTGGGACTCGGCGTCCTTGGCCATCTTCTCGACTTCATCCTTGGAAAGGCCGGAAGAGGAGGTGATGGTGATCTTTTGCTCGTTGTTGCTGCCGCGGTCCTTCGCCGTGACATTGAGGATGCCATTGGCATCGATGTCGAATGTCACTTCGATTTGCGGAACACCGCGGGGCGCCGGCGGAATATTCGCGAGTTGGAACACGCCTAGCAGGCGGTTGTCGCGCGCCATGGCGCGCTCGCCCTGGTAGACCTTGATCTCGACCGAGGGCTGGTTGTCGGCTGCAGTGGAGAAAACTTCGCTCTTGCGCG